>JAFSYY010000123.1 GCA_017455845.1 Prevotella sp.
ATGGTCTATTAGTCTCCTATTACTTTAATGTCTTTCCAATCAACGAAGCCATTGGCTACGGCCTGCTTCAGTGCAGCGTCGAGACCTACTTTATTAATCAAACGAAGTCCAGCAGCGCTGATCTTCAACTGAATCCAGCATCCTTCTTCTACATAGTAGAATTTCTTGCTGAACAGGTTTACGTCAAAACTACGCTTTGTGCGGTGCTTTGAGTGTGACACGTTGTTGCCAATCTGTGCCTTCTTTCCTGTGATTTGACAAATTTTCGACATTTCTATCTACTTTAAATGTGTTCCTTTTTGATACTTACTCCAAACAGGGTGCACAGGTACGAATTTTAATTAAGAATTAAGAATGTAGGTTTGAGAATTATCCACATCTTAATATTTTTTAACTCTCTTTGGCCGTTTCCGTGTTGTTCGCGGTGGTTTCTGCCTTCAGGAAGTCTAAGAGTAACTGCATGGCCTTGTTGGTGGCAATGGCCAGATTGATGTCACGTCCATGGTCTTCTTCCACCTTGCAGGTTACGGTCTTTTCTTGTGTGCCGCATGCCAGCCAGATAGTGCCTACAGGTATCTCTTTTGTTCCGCCTGCCGGTCCGGCAATGCCTGTGGCAGCCACTGCATAGTCTGTCTGAAGTGCCCTACATGCACCTTTTACCATTGCCGTAGCCACCTCTTCGCAAACGGCCGTTTTTTCTTCGAGCAGTTCATGAGAAACACCTAACAGGTTTTCCTTCACCTCGTTGACATAGCATATTATGCCCCCTTTGAAATACTTCGATGCACCGGGCACCGAGATAATCGACTCGGCAATACGTCCGCCTGTGCAACTTTCTGCCGTGCCCACAGTTTTTCCAGAGTCCCATAGCAGTTCGCTAACCTCCCTGCTAATCATTTTTCCTTCAAAATCCATTTTGTGTGATTTACTATTTGACTATTTACTATTTGAATGTTACTTTTGAGAATGCTGGCGCGTCAATAGAGCAGAACTCGCCATCGAGATACTTGTAGTAGCCCACAATGCCTATCATTGCTGCATTGTCGGTGGTGTAACTGAACTTGGGGATATAGACAGTCCAGCCATAGCGTCGTGCATAGTCATGGAAGGCGTTGCGCAATCCGTTGTTGGCACTTACGCCACCAGCGACGGCCACATGCTTAATGCCTGTCTGCTTCACGGCCAGACGTAGTTTCTTCATCAAGATATCGACGATGGTCCATTCGAGCGATGCTGCCAGGTCTTCCTTATGATGCTCTATGAAATCAGGGTCTTCCTCCACCCACTTGCGGAGGTTGTAGAGGAAGGAGGTCTTCAGTCCGGAGAAACTATAGTCCAGTCCCGGTATGTGAGGCTCGGCAAACTGATATGCCTTGGGGTTGCCCTGGCGTGCCAGACGGTCGATAATCGGACCGCCGGGGTAGCCCAGCCCCATCACTTTTGAACATTTGTCAATAGCCTCGCCCGCAGCATCGTCGATGGTCTGTCCCAACACTTCCATATTATTGTAGGCACGCACCACCACAATCTGTGAGTTGCCGCCACTCACCAACAGGCAGATGAAGGGTAGGGGTGGGCATGTGGCGGTGCCCTCTTCGTCCTCGGTTCTGATAAAGTGGGCCATGACATGGCCTTGCAGGTGATTGACATCGATAAGGGGTATGCCGAGCGACCGTGCAAAGCCCTTGGCAAAACTGACACCTACCAAGAGCGACCCCATCAGCCCCGGTCCGCGTGTAAAGGCAACGGCCGACAGTTGTTCCTTGGCGATGCCGGCACGCTTGATGGCCTGGTCGACCACTGGCACCACGTTCTGCTGATGCGCACGCGAGGCCAGTTCTGGCACTACGCCGCCGTAGGCTTCGTGCACGGCCTGCGATGCCGTCACGTTCGACAGCAGCACGCCGTTTTTCAACACTGCCGCCGACGTATCGTCGCAACTTGACTCTATACCTAATATATATATATCATTCATTGTTTCGCTGTTCTTAGTAAGTAAGCACCTCCACACCGTGGTCGGTCATCAGAAGGGTGTGCTCCCACTGGGCCGATGGCTGTTCGTCCTCAGAGATCACCTCCCATCCGTAGGGGTCGTCTTCATCTATAAACACTTTCCATGAGCCCATGTTGATCATCGGCTCGATGGTAAACACCATGCCAGGAACAAGCAACATGCCCGTGCCTCGATGTCCGTAGTGGTCTACCTCCGGGTCTTCATGGAATTTCAGGCCTACGCCATGCCCGGCCAGGTCGCGCACGATGCCATAGCCGTATTTCTTGCAGTGCTTCTGAATGGCGTGGCCAATGTCGCCCACGAAGCCCCACGGCTTGGCGGCTTCCATGCCTAACTCCAGACACTCCTTGGCCACTCGCACCAACTGTTCCTTCTCGGGTGTTGTCTTGCCGATGATAAACATGCGCGAGGCATCAGCATAATAGCCATCGACAATGGTGGTGAAGTCAACGTTGATGATGTCACCCTCCTTCAGCACGTCCTCGGCCTTGGGCACTCCATGACACACCACCTCGTTGATGCTGGTGCACACGCTCATGGGGAAGCCTTCATAGTTCAGGCATGCCGGTATGGCGTTGTGCTCCTCGCAATAGGCACGGCAAATCTGGTCTATCTCCAGTGTGCTCATGCCTTCATGGATGGCAGCGGCCACCGCGTCGAGCACACCGGTGTTGACGATGCCAGCCTTTCGGATGCCCTCAATTTGTTCCGGTGTTTTTATCAGGTCGCGTGTAGGAACAAGTTTTCCCTTGTTTTCCCAATACATGATCTGTTTGTCAAAATCAGTAGGCGGCTGTCCTGGCAGGCAGTGCCATCTGCGTTTCTTTGCCTTCATGATTCTTTGTCTTACTGATTAAACGGTTTGGGGAATTCTATTATCGTATTTGCCAGTGCCGCAGGATTGCCCATGTCGTAGCGTTCGCCATTCTGTCGGAACCCTATCATGCCATACTGCTTGCGAACGGTCTCCAGGGCCGATGTCAGTTCTATTTCCTTAGCCTGGTCGCCTGAGGCATTGGATGCCTCGATGTCGGCCTCGAGTTGGTGGAACACCTCTGGCGTGAGAATATACTGTCCAAACACAGAGCAATACTCCCGCTCGCCCTGTTTGTTTTTCACACCTAGGAATTCCTCTGCATAACTGGCCTTGGGCTTCTCTACTATGGTGTTTACGTGAAGCACCCTTTCATCCTTGTCTTCCCATACGCCGCTCATTATTCCAAAATGGCTTACTGTGGATAGGGGTACAGGATAGAGACCGACTATCAATTTGTTGTAGCGTTCATAGGCTTCTATCAACTGCAGGGAGCATGGCTTGTTGGACTTTGAGCGGCAGAGTGTGTCGCCCAGCGACAGCAGCACCGGCTCGTTGGATGCAAAGTCAACAGCCTGATAGACGGCATGCCCGAAGCCTCGCTTTTCTTTCTGATAGACGTAGCGCAGCCTCTTTCCGATGTCGATGATATGATTCTCGTATTCCTGACACTCTGCATTCAGTTTGTTCAGATGCTCCTGTCTGAGAGGATGCTCAAAGAAGTCGGCATAGAGTTTTCTTTCCTCCTCGCTGCCCAGCACCAGACAGATTTCCTCTATGCCGCTCTGTACCAGTTCCTCCAAGAGGATTAAGATGACGGGGCGCACCATGCCGTCGGGACAGGGTATGGGGAAGAAGTCTTTTTTCATGCACCGTGTAGCAGGATAGAGCCTGGTGCCAAAGCCAGCAACAGGAATAATGGCTTTCCTGACGTTATGAACCGGATAGATGGTCAGTTTATAGGCAGGCATCCCAAGCCCTATCAGATAGTCTACCAGTTGTTGCTGGCTGTTGGCATCGCGGGCCAGGAACTGCACGGAGCCATCGCCATGCGAGCCAACGCCCTTGCCGCCCCATGTCAGCGATTTGATATGTTCGTTGGCGAGGACAGCCTTTAGTTTGGGTGCACGCAATTCACTGGGGCATAGAGGAGCCACCTGCTTGTCGAAGACCTCCTCTGTCTCCGTCATCAGGCGTCCGAGACGTTCCACCTCACCTTCAGCCATAAACTTGACGGCGCGGTTGATGAAATCCTGGTTCTGCTTGCCCAAGGCATCATGCAACCGTTGCTCCATTTCGTTCGAAGCAAAAGGATAGGCTTTGTTCAGGTCTGCCAGGATCTTGATAGTGTTCTTGGTGCCGCACAGGTCGGCAAACACCCAGTGTAGTTGCTTTTTTACGTTGAGTGTCTGCACCTCCACCTCGTCGCCGTCGAAAGTCATAAGGTTGGGTTTCACACCAAAGGCGCAGGCCTGGTCCAGTCGTCCGCATCGGGATGAGGTACGCAGTTCGCCAACGTAGGCAATGTTCATCTCGCCCATGGTGTTCAGGTTCAGGTTATATATGAGGTTGAAGGCCCTGGCTACCAGTACGCAGATGGCAGCCGACGACGACAGTCCGCTTTTCATGGGCAGCGTCATGTCGGTAATCTTGATACGCACGCCGCCAACCTTATACCATTCCAGCATATAGGAGGCCACACCTGCACAGTAACAGAAGAAGTCGCCGGAACGTGCCACACGTTTCAGGGCCTGCTCGTTCATCTTGCACGAGAAGTCGCGCCAGCCGCCGTAAGTCCTCAAGGCAGGACTCTTTACTTCGAACATCGAGGACTTCTCTACCTCTGCATAAATACCCTGCTCTATACCCGTAACGATAGCCGCTCCCGGCAGGATGTCGGCATTCATTGTGCGATAGTGGCCTGCCCAGTCTGTATGTTCGCCGAAAAGACACAAACGGCCTGGAACAAATAGTTTTATCATTTCATTTATACGTATTATTCACTTTTATATGCAATAAGGCTGCAAAGTTACAAAGAATCGGCGAGATAACAAAGCGATTTTGGAAGATTAACGCAGTTTGGTTGAAAATAGATACAATAAAAAAAGATGACAGCAACAGACGGTGCCGCCACAAGGCAGGGATAGTGCATGGAAGGCTAAAAACGTAAAAAAAGGTGAAAAGTATGATTACAATTCCACTTTTCAAATAATAATGAGTATCTTTGCAGCCAGTTTATGAAGACTAACGAGAAGAAAAGCAGTGTGCTCGTTTCTGCGGAGCGCATATTGGATAACTATCTGGAGATGAATAATCATCGCAAGACACCAGAGCGTTATGCCATTTTGCGTGCTGTCTATAATATCAGCAGCCATTTCACACTGGACGAACTAGGTGAACGGCTGGCAGAAGAATATAAGTTTCCCGTGTCGAGGGCAACGCTTTATAACACGATGAATCTCTTCATGGAACTGCGTCTGGTTATCCGTCACCGGTTTCAGGGTACTACGAAATACGAAGCATGCCATGCCGACAACAACCACTGTCACCAGATATGTACCGTATGTGACAAAGTGACCGAGGTGAAGGCACCTGAGATTTGCAAGGCCGTGGACGAGATGCACTTGAAGCGATTCCGCAAAGACGGCTTCACCTTATATATATATGGCATCTGCTCTTCATGCCAGGCTGCAATAACGAGAAAAAACAAGAAATTAAAGCATAGTGAAAATGAAAAAAGGTAAGGTTGACGTCCTGTTGGGACTCCAATGGGGCGATGAAGGTAAAGGAAAGGTTGTTGATGTGCTCACACCGCACTATGATGTGGTAGCGCGTTTTCAGGGTGGTCCCAATGCGGGGCATACGTTGGAGTTCAATGGCGAGAAATATGTGCTCCGCTCCATCCCCTCTGGTATCTTCCAGGGCGGGAAGGTAAACATCATCGGTAATGGCGTGGTGCTGGCTCCCGACCTCTTCATGGAGGAGGCGAAGGCGCTGGAGGCTTCTGGCCATTCTTTGAAAGAGCGTCTGCATATCTCTAAGAAGGCTCATTTGATCATGCCCACCCATCGTGTGCTCGATGCTGCCTACGAGGCCCAAAAGGGAAAGAACAAGGTTGGCACTACAGGCAAAGGTATCGGTCCTACCTATACTGACAAGGTAAGCCGCACGGGTCTGCGTGTGGGCGATATCCTGGAAAACTTCGAAGAGAAATATGCTGCCGCCAAGGCTCGCCACGAGGCTATCCTGAAGTCGCTGAACTTCAACTACGACATCACCGATGTGGAGAAGAAATGGCTGGAGGGTGTGGCGTTTCTGCGCCAGTTCCCCATTGTTGACAGCGAGCATGAAATCAATAAGATTCTTCGTGAGGGCAAGAGCGTGCTCTGCGAGGGTGCTCAGGGCACGATGCTCGACGTGGACTTCGGCTCCTATCCCTTCGTTACCTCTTCAAACACGATTTGTGCCGGTGCCTGCACCGGTCTTGGTATCGGTCCCAACAAGATTGGCGAGGTGTTTGGCATCATGAAGGCTTACTGCACACGCGTCGGTGCCGGTCCGTTCCCCACTGAGTTGTTCGACGAGACAGGCAAGAAGATTCGCGACCTGGGCCATGAGTATGGTGCCGTGACGGGCCGTGAGCGCCGCTGTGGATGGATAGACCTTGTGGCCCTGCGCTATAGCATCATGGTGAACGGCGTTACCCAACTCATCATGATGAAGAGCGATGTGCTCGACGGCTTCGACACCATCAAGGCCTGCACGGCCTACAAGGTGAATGGCGTGGAGACCCGCGACTTCCCCTACGACATTGAACATGGCATCGAGCCCGTCTATGTAGAACTCCCCGGCTGGCAGACCGACATGACCAAGTTTACCTCGGAAGACCAGTTCCCCGAGGCTTTCAAGAACTACATCAAATTCCTTGAGAAAGAGTTGGAAACACCTATCACCATCATTTCAATAGGACCGGACAGAGACCAGACAATAGAGAGAAAGCCCACCCAAGCCCTCCTAGAGGGAGGGATGTCTATATAGACAATTTTCGGGGCATCTTTTTTACAACGAAAAGGGTTTAGAGTGATTCGGTTAAGCAATGAACAGGTACTTACAGATATGGAATCAGTAATGTCAAAAATAATAAAATCTTTAATCGTTTAATATATCTATCCAAACATCCCTCCCTTTGGGAGGGCTTGGGTGGGCTATAAAATTATGAAACCTTCAATTCCCAAAGGCACGCGCGATTTTGGCCCTATGGAGATGGCCAAGCGCAACTATATCTTCAACACCATCCGTAGCGTCTATGAACTTTATGGCTTCCAGCAGATTGAGACACCAGCACAAGAGACCTTGCAGACGCTCATGGGCAAGTATGGCGAGGAGGGCGACAAACTGCTCTTCAAGATCTTGAACTCAGGCGACTACCTCTCGAAGATTGACGACCAGGAACTCACAGAGCGCAACACCCTGCGCCTGGCCTCGAAGATCTGCGAAAAAGGTCTGCGCTACGACCTCACCGTGCCCTTCGCTCGCTATGTGGTGATGCACCGCGAGGAACTGCAACTGCCCTTCAAGCGCTATCAGGTGCAGCCCGTGTGGCGTGCCGACCGTCCGCAGAAAGGCCGCTATCGTGAGTTTTACCAGTTTGATGGCGATGTTGTGGGGTCTGACTCCCTGCTCAACGAGGTGGAACTGATGCAGATTGTAGACACCGTATTCACCCGTTTCGGCGTGCGCGTACAAATAAAGATTAACAACCGCAAGATTCTGACGGGTATTGCAGAGGTCATTGGAGCCGCAGACAAGATTGTAGACATTACCGTAGCCATTGACAAACTCGACAAGATTGGCATCGACAATGTCAATGCCGAACTGCGCGAGAACGGACTTTCTGAGGAGCAGATTCAGAAACTTCAGCCCATCATCGCTCTCGAAGGCACCAACGACGAGAAACTCAACACCATCGCCGAGGTGCTCAAGGATAGCGAAGTAGGTCTGAAGGGCGTTGAGGAAACCCGCTACATCCTGAATATGCTTAGCGGTAAGGCGGCAGCAAATTCTTCATTCTTCACTCTTCATTCATCATTAAAGAACGAAATACAACTAGACCTGACGCTGGCTCGCGGCCTCTCTTATTATACGGGGGCCATCTTCGAGGTGAAGGCCCTTGATACGCCCATGGGTAGCATCAGTGGCGGCGGCCGTTACGATAACCTGACGGGCATCTTCGGCATGCCAGGGCTCTCGGGTGTCGGCATCTCGTTCGGTGTAGACCGTATCTACGATGTGCTCAATGCCCTCGACCTCTATCCTAAAGACTCGCTCCAGACCACACAGGTGCTCTTTATCAACTTCGGCGAGAAAGAGACGGCTTACTGCCTGCCTGTCATTGGCCAAGTGCGTCAGGCTGGCATCCGTGCCGAGATCTATCCTGACAGCACAAAGATGAAGAAGCAGATGTCGTATGCCAACGCCAAGCAGATTCCGTACGTTGTACTCGCTGGCGACAACGAGATGGCTGCCGGCAAGTTGACATTGAAGAATATGAATACAGGAGAACAGACACTCCTAACAGCAGAAGAAGTCATCTCAAAGTTGTCGTAACATCGTTATATCGATTCATCGAAATATCGTAATATTGTAATATCGAAATATCGTAATATCGAAATATCGTAATATCGGAAAATCAAACAAGATGAAACAAATCAAACTACTTACAGTATTAATGGCCTTGGTGCTGATGTGCACCTCGGCCATTAATCAGAAAACTACTACTATCTTTATCATTGGTGATTCTACGGCTGCAAACAAGGATATATCCAATGGCAAGAAAGAAAGAGGGTGGGGGATGATGCTCCAGAAATACTTCGACCCGGATTATATTCTTGTTGATAATCATGCAGTTAACGGCCGTTCGTCGAAGAGTTTTATTGACGAAGGCCGCTGGGACAAGGTACTTGAAAAAATGAAGCCTGGCGACTATGTCATCATACAGTTTGGCCATAACGACGAGAAGCCGAAAGCCGACCGCCACACTGACCCAGGCTCCACCTTCGACTATAATCTGGCTAAATATGTGCGCGAGACGCGTGAGCATGGTGGCATACCCGTGCTGATGAACTGCGTGGTGCGCCGCAATTTCTTTGTTACTGCTCCGGAAAACGACGACGACGAGAAACTGCGTACCACAACTTTCAAGGATGGCGTCAAGATGATTGAGGGCGACTCGCTAATAGATACTCACGGTCTCTATCGCGTGGCACCGCGTGACGTGGCTCGCCGTATGAACTGTTTTTTCGTGGATGCCAACCAGATTACCCACGATCTGGAACAGGGTCTTGGCACTGAGGCATCAAAGAAACTACACATGTGGTTCTTGCCAGGCGAAGAACCGTCGGTTCCTGATGGCCGCCAGGACAACACTCATTATAATGTCTATGGTGCCAGCGTTGTGGCTAAGTTGCTGGCCGATGCACTGTGTGAAGAGATACCTTTGCTCAGCAAGTACCGCATCGAACCATAAACGCCGAACAACGGTGGCATGCTGTCTGTTGAGCCGCCGAAGATGTCGAAACGACGATGGCAAACGGGTATTTTACATTCAAGCAGTTTACGGTGCATCAGGAACAATGTGCAATGAAAGTAGGTACTGACGGCACATTGCTTGGAGCCTGGGCACAGGGGGGCAGAGATATTCTGGATATAGGCACCGGCACAGGGCTTATCGCATTGATGATGGCCCAGCGCTTCGGTGAGTCCCGCATCTCTGGCATCGATATCGATCCCATGGCGGTAGAGCAGGCCAAGGACAATGTGGCCCGTTCGCCTTTTGCCGACAGGATTATGATAGCGGAGGCCGATGCAAACACGTTCCAGGGCACCTTTGACTGCATCGTTTCTAACCCCCCATTCTTTGAACGTGCCCTTGAATGTCCAGATATACGGCGAAACATGGCCAGACATACCAATACGCTGACCTATGCCAGCCTCTTCGCGACGGTGAAGCGACTAATGGCCAGTCATGGCGTTTTTTCTTTAATCGTACCTTTCGATTACCTACAAAGATGCCTGGAGGAAGCCACGTTGACAGGTTTCTTCCTCAGCAGACAGTGGGCGGTGAAGACAAATAGCCGCAAGCCGCCCCGTCGTTATCTCATGGCATTTACTCTGCACTCTGTAGAGCGCGTTGACACGGGAACAGGCATCATAGAAGATGCTCCCGGCCATCGTTCCGACTGGTATAGCAGGCTGACGGATGATTTCTATCTCCCTGCTCCCGTACCATCCTACCGTCTTACCTCCAAAAGTTGAGTTAGTCGATATTATACAGTACAGCCACTGCTATTGCCATAATAACGGCAACGGCACAAAGTGCGCGGAATGCCCACTTCTTGAGCGCCTTCCTGCGTTTGATAGACAGCAGGCTTTCACGTCTGAAGCGTGTTGCATCGTCTTCATGGTGATGGTGATGATGATGGTGGTGATGTTGATGTTTTTCTTCTGCCATTTCTATTTAGATATTTTTATTAGTGATACTTTAGAATTCAGGCCACTGGGAACAGTTTCCCACTGGTCGTATAATGTTTTCTTGTAATTAATGTCTACTACATTGATTTCTTCCATTTTGCGCCATTTAACGCCGCGACGGTCAAGGTCGGCGATGCGGTTGGCCGGCAGGTTGGTGACCTCAATACGCAACTCATTGTCGCCGGCCTTCAATGTGTGCTTTGTATCAAGGATAAAAGGCACGCTCCAGGCACAGCCAATAAACTGACCGTTGATGTAGACACGGGCACTCTCACGCACGTCGCCAAGGTCTATGAGCCAGTTTTCTGCCACATCTTTCTTTGAGAGTTTCACGTGGGTGGTATAGATGCCGGTGCCCATCGTAACGGCAGTCTGCTCGTCGAGCGTTTGCCAGGCCTGAAGGGTGTCAAGGGCAAAATCTTTGACTACGCGAGGAGCCTCATCGATGAAAGAGAGCGTCCATGGGCCAGAGATGGCTTTATGCACTTCATGCTCAGCGAATCCGTCAGGTGTCTTTTCGCAAACGGAATAAGGAGCGGTTTCGCGATAGGGGAAGTCAGCAAGGACTTTTTCGTTGAACGTCTGCAATATCATGGACTCACCGCTGCGTAGTTCTATCTGTACAGCACCGTCTTTGATTCTTGCACGGGTCACCTCACCATTAAGCGGATTAAACCAGAGCGCATCCTTGAATGGAACAGCCAGTTCTTGATAACAGCACCCCGTAAAGATATCCCGAGATGTCAGGTTGGCGATAAAGTAGTGGTAGCCGTTGACATTCTTGCGGCGAATAGCCTTCAAGCCAAGTTTTGTCTTCATCGTTTCGGGCTTGGCGGTTTTCGCCATCGCAGCCTCGTCGATGCCGTACATGATGTGGGCACCCTGACTTTTCAGAGCCTCAATGTGCTGCTTCACATTCTGGGGTATGTTGCCGCTGCCGGGGATAATTAGTCCCTTGTAGCGGGTACCGGCTTTTGTCACCAGCATCCCGTTCTCGCAGGTGGTGCCCATGAGCAGCCGTTCGCTGATATAGTCGCAGTCGTAGCCGGCACGGTCTATGGCAAGGATGGCATCACGAAACTCGGGCATCAGTTTGCCCATGGCATGGATAGAGAACTGCATAAGCAACTTGCCGGTGCTTTTCTTCCACGCATCGCGAACGGGCAGCAGTACCAGGAAGTCGTTGTCGGGCTGACCCCACTGCAGGAAACTCTGGCAGCGCTCCACGTACTCCATAAAGAAAGGAGCGTCGCGCCATATCGAGTTCGTAGGACTCATGTCGATGGAGGCATAGAATTTCCAGCCTGGCCACTCGTCGTCCTTGGGCGAAAAGCAGGTGCCGTGGAAGAATATGTGGTTCACGCCGGCGCAGAACATCAGGTCGAGGTCGGGCTTGAGTTGAGAGAGCGATGTGCGGAAGTGCTCTGTGAGCCAGGTGAAGGTCTCGCTCGACGTGTAGGGCTTGCCGCAGACATGGGCTGCCGACGGTGCGTACTTGAACATGGAGTAGTCGCTGTCGTTCTTGCGGGTCTTGCCGGGGTCGGTGCGCAGGCCTTTGATGCCAAGGTCGGAGAGCCCGAAACCCTCAATCTCAGGAATGTCAACGGCGGCATAGCAGTCAATCAGGTTGGCAGGTGAGCCGTGAGCCTGGTTGCGGGTGACGGCACCATGGCTGTGTGCCCATGCCGTCCATTGCTGGGTGAAGTTCTCCAGCAGGAGGTCGCCTAGGGTCTCGCGGGAGTCGCTTAAGATTTGAGATTTGAGATTTGAGATTTGTATTCACCTTTGTCAGTTACAGCAGCAAGGAGTTCCGGCAGATGCTCCTCCAGTTTGTAGCCGCGGCGTTTCTCAAACTCTTTCAGCAGCAGGGGTGTCCAGGTAGCGGCCTCCACCTCATACGAGTCGTTGAAGAAGGTGTGAGGGTAAGGGGTCTTGGTGCGCTCGAAGGCCTGCTCGATGTGGCTCAGGTAATTAGCCACTGCCTTGCGGTCAAAGTGGTCGATGACAAGGCCTTCGCCACCCGGTGCTGCCCGCTTCACTTTCATCACACCATATTTAATATAGAGGGCGATGACTTTTTGCGTGGTGAGGGGTGAGGGGTGAGAGGTGAGAGATTTGTCAAAAGTCAGTTTGTTGCCTTTCACACGGTCTGTCACGTCGATAGCCACTGAGTCGCAATAAACCATGACCTTATGGAGGACAGCGTTCTTGGCATCCTTCTCCGAGAGTGAGAGGTCGATAACGCTGGCGTCCTTACTGTCGGGCTGCAATCCCTTGTTGCCGTTGACTGTAGTCCAGACACCGTCTCTGTCGATGGTCTTTTCTACAAAGACGACGCGGCAGGCACTCTCTTCCAGTGGTACCCACGGGCCTCCGAAGGGCCAGCCCGTACCCGTGGCCATGTCCAGTTCTATGCCATTTTGGTTGCACTGCTGCTGTGTGTAGCGCAGCATCTCCATCCACTTGTCGCTCAGGTAGGGAATATTGTTCTTGTCGTTGCCTTGTACACCATAGATGGGTGTTATCTCCACGGCTCCGATGCCATGCCTGGCATATTCGCCAAGGTTCCACTGCAGGTTCTCCTTATCGACGGCTGAACCTAGCCACCACCAGCGTGTACCAGGCTTTGTCTCAGTAGTAGGTGTAGGCCACGACTGCGCCCCGGCAGGGCTAGTGAATAGAGAACAAAAAATAGTGAATAGTATCGTTAGTACCATCCAGTGTTTTATATAATGTTTTCTTGTATTCATAATTGCTTTTTCATTATTCACTATTCACTCTTCACTAGCCCCGCAGGGGCGCTTTCCGTCTCAGTTGCCATCAGGTTTTAAATTCTCTACTATTCGTGAGGGTGCCCACTGGAACGTCTTCCAGTCATCGGGCTGGGCGGGGTTGAAGTCCTGCCAGTCGGGGCGCAGGTACTGGGTGATGGGCAGATGAAGTTGCTTCATGCCCATGACCACGCACTTGGCCACCTCGTAGGCGCCGTAGGGGTTGAAGTGGGTGTTGTCGGCCAGTTCCTTGCCGTATGCCTCCTTGGGATAGTGCACCAAGGCCCGTTTGGAGTCTTCAAAGCCCAGGGTCTCGAAGAAGGTCTTCGTCATCGTGTTCAGGTCGATGAGCGGAACGTTCTCCTTCTCGGCCACCATCTTCATGGCGGCGGGGAAGTCGCCGTGAGTGTTCTTCAGTGTCTTCTTGTCATCGTTGAAGGCACGTCGCTGTGTAGGTGTGCAGAACACGATGTCTGCCCCTTTGGAGCGTACCTTATCTACAAAAATCTTCAGTTGGTATTGATAGTGATACCATGCCCCGTCACCGGGCTTCTTCTCTTTCTCATCATTATGCCCGAACTCCACGAAGACATAATCGCCTTTCTTCAGCGTGGTGAGAATCTTGTCCAAGCGGTTGGACGCAATGAACGTGCGTGCGGTCAGTCCGCTCTCGGCATGGTTGCTGACAGCCACCTCGGGGCCAAACCAGCGGGTAATCATCTGTCCCCATGATGCCCAGGGCTCGTTGTTCTGGTCTACCACGGTGGAGTTGCCACAGAGATAGATGGTTGGCACGTCAGCCTTTTCTATATGTATGTTCTTCACGGCGGGCATAGCCCCGTTGAACTCCAGCGTGAGGCGGTCGTCCCAGGCCAGATAGCCTTTCTCGCGGTCCTTGATCTTTACGCGAGTGTTCTCGTCAATCTGTGGTGAGCGTTTGTTCACCACAAACTCCACCGTTTGCGTATCTTTGGCTTTCTTGGTTGTTATATTGTCCATCATTAAGCGGCGACCTTCTGCCCTGACAGTCGTGTTTGAATTCTTCTTGCCGCCCAGCACCACCTTGACCAGATAGTTGCCGTCTGGCACCTTTACAGAGAAGTAGAAAGGCTCTGCCGATTTCTTGTCAGGTGCAGCAACCACGTCATAGCCGTATCCAAGCGCATCGCTGTAGACGGGCTGTGGTTTAGTCAGGTCAAAATCGAATGTCTGCGCCGACAGCATTATGGGCAGCATGGCGAGCATTGCCATGATTGTTATCTTCGTCATTTTTTTATGTTGATTGTTCATCGTGTCATTATTTTTTTGCAAAAGTATAAAAAAAATATGAACTTACCAAGGATTTACCACCACTTTCTTTCCTGCAACGATATAAATGCCGGCAGGCAGTTGTTTCAGTTGGTCGGTAGTGCCTACCTGTTGTCCACTCATATTATACACCTTGCGCGGGTTTTGTGAGGCCACCTCCATGCTATTGACACCTGATGGCGGCAGTGAGCCGATGTCGAAGCGCTGGGTGTCCAGATAGTTCAGGCGGCGCGTTATCCAGTCGGTGAGATATTCCATCTCATCGTCGAAGTCCAGGTTAAGACGGGAAATGTCGGTGTCTCCGTTCCATTTGTCGTACTCGCGCTGGGCAGCCCCGCAGAGTTTGAAGCGGTTCAGGTAGGTGCTGAAGCGGTTGAGGACACTCTCTGTGGCCAGGTAGTTGTCGCGCAGGTCGCGATAGCGCAGGCGCACCTGCATATTGAAGTCCTCGGCATCGGTATTGCGCAGACGCTTGAAGAGGTTGTAGTCGCCATGCTCGTTGCGTGCGATATACTCGCTGTAGTCCTGTTCGGGCTGCATCAGGCTGCTATGGAAATAGTCGTCGCTCCATCGCTGGCCGCAGGTGGCGTCCATGTCCCACACGCCGAAGGTAATCTTCTTGTCGGTCTGCACGTCGTAGCAGGCAAAGAACATGTTCTTACCGTGGTTGTCGGTAGAGAGGATGCATTCCTGCAGGATGTAGTAGTCGATGACCAGCGGCAGGTCGAAGTATTCTGCGAAATGCTGGATGAACTCTTCGTCCGATGAATGGCACACAAAGTCCACGGCATTGTAGAGCGTCGTCCAGTCGGTCTTGTTGCCATAGTCTTCGAAGTCAGGGTATTTCACCTGATACTTGTCCCACATCTCGCTATTGGGATTAGGTGTTGTGAGTTCATATTTTGGCTGATAGCCGCCGTCGGGAGAGGTGCCCATGAGTGTGGCGTATGTCCAGTCTTTCGACTTCCACAGTTGTCCGTGTGTGGTTGTCTCGGGGTTTGTCTCCGTAGCCTCGTCTATCTTCTTCAGTTTCATCTGCTTGCGGTCCATGTTCTCTGTCATGCAGTAGATGCCGCGGTACTCGTCGTTGAGGATAAGTTCCACGAACTGCCCCTGTGTGCCGGTCTTGGCCTTTTTCTCCTTATTAATA
>JAFSYY010000124.1 GCA_017455845.1 Prevotella sp.
ACGACCAGTCGTGCGACTCGCGCCAACTGTTTGCTGACCTGAAGATAGCCGCCGACCCACAGTTTGAGAAGCATCTGAACAAATATCCCGTCATCTATCTGGATGTGAGCGATTTCGTGACCCGCTTTAGGGACGACAGCATCATGCAGCACATCAACGAAGAGATGAAAGCCGATATCCACGTTGCCTATCCCGACGTGCCGGTAAAGGACGACGACGACCTGATGGCCCTGCTCATACGCATCAATGCCAAGACAGGCGAGCCGTTCATCTTCATCATCGACGAGTGGGATGCCATCTGTCGTGAGTTCAAGGCGGGAACGACAGCAATGGACACCTACGTGAACTGGCTGCGCCGCATGTTCAAGGCGGGCATGTCGGCACAGGTCTTCGCAGGTGTCTATATGACAGGCATACTGCCCATCAAGAAGTATAAGACTGAATCGGCCCTGAACAACTTCTCCGAGTATTCCATGGTGGAGCCAGGCAATTTAGCCCGTTTCTTCGGCTTCACCAAAGATGAAGTCAGGACGCTGGCAGATAGGCACCAGATGGACTTCGACGAACTGGTGAAGTGGTATGACGGCTACCAGATAGGCGACGAACTGTCGATGTTCAATCCAAACTCGGTGATGCAGGCTGTCTCTCGCGGTCGCTGCCGCAGTTACTGGGCAGCAACGGGTGCTTTCAATGCCGTGGCCTCTTATATCAACATGAACTACGAGGGACTGAAGGATGACATCATATATATGTTGGCAGGCGGACGCTGCGCCGTTGACCCCACAGGTTTCCTGAACGACATGTCCACCATACGCAGCAAGAACGATGTGCTGACCTCACTTATCCACCTGGGCTATCTGGGCTACAATTGGCGTGAGGACGAGTGCTACATCCCTAATCGCGAGGTGGGCGGCGAAATGGCCAATGCCGTCAGGGAAAACCAATGGAAGCCAGTCATCACTGCCTTGGAGCAGTCTAAGCAACTCTTGAACGACACTCTTTCCCGCGACAGCGAAGCCGTGGCCCTCGCCATCGAGGCTGTTCATGACGAGAACACCTGCATCCTGTCATATAACAACGAGAACTCTCTGGCTTGTGTCATCAGCCTCGCCTACTACTATGCCAAGAACGACTATATTGTCCACCGAGAATTGCCTACCGGCAAAGGGTTTGCCGACATTGTGCTTATTCCACGGAAGAATGTCAGCACACCCGCAATCGTTGTTGAACTGAAATGCGACAAGAACGCTGACTCTGCCATCGACCAAATAAGACGCAAGCAATATCCGGCGAAGGTGGCACAATATGCGAACCATTTATTGCTGGTGGGCATCAGTTATGACCGCAAGACGAAAACACATTACTGCCATATAGAATAAGGAAAGCCAAACCAAAGACAACAATGAATCTGCATATCATACCAACGCATAAGCCAAGAACATTGCATAGACGAGGAGCCACCCACATCCTCGCCCTCATCCTCATCCTCCTCGGCGGCATGGCGAACGAGGCGTGGGCAACGGTGACCTACCATATTCTGACCCTGCCGTTAAATTCATCCACCAATAACACACAGGACACTTACAACGGGAAGCGTTTGGAGGCCCTGCGCTGTACCAGCAACGACCTCACCGTGGGTCTGCCCGAGGACTACAAGAGTCCACTGGCCACTGGCTTCACCTACTATGCCGCATCGGACGTGATCAAGAGTGACAGCCGCCAGAAAATTTATGCCAACAACAATACATCTTTCGACACTTATACCATTGCCGTTTCTCCCACTGCCTTAAGCGAAGGTGATGACATTGCCGACGGTTCAGATATCTACGTCACCTACACATACAATTCCTCTAACACCATTGCCGACCTGACCGGTGCTACCGAGTATAACATCCAGATTGGCGACCGCTTCCTGGCCTTCAACGGCGACCGCGGCAATCGCCCGGGCTCCATCTTGAAAACAGCAGTGACGGCAAGCCAGTTGGTCAGCGATGAGTTTACCTACATCACCAATGGCGTCAACAACAACCACAACTTCTTTTTCAAATGGAAATTCTTAGGCAGCGACCCGTATAACATCGTTGTAGCGACCGCATATACGGGCAGTGGAACCTACGACGAAGGAAGCCAAAAGAAGAAAAAATATGCGGAAAGTAGTTTGTATGCCCAATTGTCAACAGGCGGATCGGTCAACAAAGTATGGCTGTCGAACGAAACCGACCGGCAGTGGTCTAACAGCGTTGCCGGTGAGTCTACATTGAAACCTGGCTTCTACCGCAGCATGAACCCCGTGTTCACCTCGTTCGTGCTGCTGAACCATAAGACGGAGAACTATACGCTGGTGAGTTCGGTAGTGAACACCAACGGCAACAATTGGCAACCCAACGCCAGCGGGCAGTATATGCACCTGATGAACAACACCAATATTGACCCTGAGGTCCTCATTAAAGATGCTACTGATGCCGACCAGATTCAGTTCTGGCCCATCGAGACCTACACCTTCAAGGTGCGTACGCCGCTGACGAGCACCGATGTCTCCGCTACGGGCAAACTGAGTAGTTACACCCGTGTGAACGAACCGACCAAGCAGATTATGACCTCGGAAGTGCCCAGCAGCCTCAGGCGCAAGTACTGTTCCTTTACCTACTTCTACAAGGAAGCCGCCAAAACCAACCAGATTACCACCTACGCCCAGGCATACGATAACAGCAAGGTCATCTATGTCGATTATACGGTGTCGGGATTACCGTTCCAGACGAGCACGAACTATACGACGGCCAAGTGGTATAACATCAAGAAATACGGTGCAAGTGCCTTTTTGGGCTTTGACACCAGCAACAATCAAGTCTATTCAAACGGGAGCAATACCGCGACCGACACAAAAAACCAGTTTGCCTTTATCGGCGACCCCTACGAACTGCGTATCATCAACCGCTACAAGAGCATCGATAATTCAGCCAACTACTATGCCGGTTTCTCTAGCGATGTTGCCGACCAGCAGATGACTGTAGCAGCCTCCCCTACTGTATATACCTGGGAAATAGAATATGAAACGCGAACTACCGACTTCCTGCTCAGAAGTTTTAATAGAGGGACACCTCTCTATTGGAACTGGGAGGGAAGCGGCACTACAGTTGTCTCATATAAGACAGAAGGTTCGAAGGTGGTCGTCAGCGAACTGCCGCAGTACACCTATAAGTACCACATCATCCGCTCCGACGGCACTGAAGCCATCTATGCCAGCATCAGCCAGGATGCCACCATTCAACTGAGCCTCGCCACCTTGCCCAGCATCATTGTAAGCCCCTATCTGGTTGGCGAGACGCTGACATTTTACAGCGATGCCAGTTGTTCGTCGGTCATCACCGAGGCACCAACTACCAATAATGCCGATATTTATGTGAAATATACCACAACAACGGTCAGCAGCAAGACCGTGAAACTGAACAATACCGATGAGTTTAACGTGAAGTTGAACGGTGAATACATCTATTGGGATACTGGAACAAGTTCCCTGAAGACTACGGCCACATTGGCAGATGCATCTGACTCCTACTGTCTGTGGCGATTGGAAGGCGGCGACCCCTACGCCATGAAGATTTATAACAAGGGATTAACAAAGTACCTGAAAGCCACCTTTGCCAATGACGAAGCATTGGCATTTGATACGGAAACTAATGCCTCGCTCTTTATCGCCAAACTGAACGGTAGCATCATTGGCGAATATGAGGTGATGGCAGCAACGGGCAGTGGCACTGATGCCTCATCGACCTATTACAATATAGGCCGTTCGGCAACCAACGTGGTAAAGATTTATTCGAACAGCAGCTACGCCCACGGCACTGCACAGTTGAAGTTCATTCTCGAGCAGACGCGCGTCATCACCTATCACCTCATTGACAAGAGCAAGACAGAACTGCTCGCTGTTACCAGCAAGAGCCCCGACCTGCATCTGCCTTCCGAATATGTCAGTCCGTTAGTGGAGACCTACCATTATTACACGTCTAAAGCCGATGCCGATGCCGGCACGTCTGCCATTACCACAATGCCGTCGGGCAGTGGCAGTGTTGACATCTACGTGAATTACGATGTCAACGACCTCATATCCTTCAACGTCGGCAGCAAGATGTACCGCCTGCGCTTTGCCAACGGTGTTACTTCTTGGCAGGAGGACGGAAAGGACGGCGTTTCAAGCACAAAACTGAAAGCCTATTATCCCTATGCCAATGGCGATTGTAACTTCTTCGTCTATGGTGACGAGCAGAAGACGGAGCAGTTGGGCGGTGCTGCCAGTACCCGTACCCGCTGGCCGTGGTATGTGGAAAGTCTGACTTCCGACCCTTACCACGTGAAGATCGTGTCGCGCCAGCAGCAGGCTAACGACGGCGTGAACCACCGCATGTACTTCCGTACCTACAAACCCGACGGCTACGACTACATCGTGACGGGCCTGACCATGCCGGGCATCTCTGAAAACTCCGCAACAGAATATATGGTGCTGGGCGAGGTGGGAGCCTACAAACTCGTCACCACTGAGACCGTCACCGGCAAACTGCCAGGCGACGCAGAAGCCAGCACGGCGCGGCGCACCGTCACCAGTTTTGAGCAGTACTGGAAGACGTGGGAGACGCTGACGCAAAAGGGAACGTATATTGATGACAATGGGAACGTCACAGTACATCCCAATATGAGTTCCACCGATAACTTGACAGACTTTACATCGACGCTGCACTCCTACACCGAATGGGCCTATACTCGTCCTGTACAGAAAAAAAGTGCCAGCAAGCGTTTTGCCGACGAGACCCACTGGTTCCACACGGTGAGCATGGGCAACGGAGCCTTCGATTTCGAGGAGATGGAAATTACGCCGGTGCTGGTGCTGCTCGACCAGCATGGTTGGGAGATTATGCGCAAGCCGCTGCCTACGGGTACCAACGACCCTGACAAAGAGGCGAAGTACGATGCCATCCGCCCCTACAACAGTCCGATGGTGGAGAGATATTATTTCTTCAACAACGCGACAAAAGAGACGGGCTATCATCGCTACACCCTCCGCGTGAATAACTCTGGCTACCGTGACTTTATCAAGTGGAACGGTGCCCCTTATTACTCTACCGACCTCACCGACCTGCCGCCCTTCACCGCTTCTGGCGTGACCGACAGCTTTGGCGACGTGCAGGACCAGTATGTGGTCTATACCGTGAAGGATGAGTATGCACAGAACCTTAATCAGGAGTTCTTAGTGGTGCAAGGCGGACAAGTGGCTAAGACGGAAGATGGAAGTAGCATAACTGGTGAGACACCAAGCGGAGGTCTCTCAGCTTGGATTACCGCTGGCTCCATAGCCAACAAATACAAGTGGAAAGTAACGCTCAACGATAGCATCGATGCTGAGATGGGAAAATTATTATCTGATGAATTCAAATATGCGTCTAATGGTCTCGTCCCTAACTGGCCGGCGGCAGATGGAAAAGGCTTTGACCCCTATAACATCCAGATAGAAAGCGTTGCAAATACAGGAATGTTATTTACCACCAACGCCACAAGTGCTACGTTGAGTGAAGGCTCTTGGACGGGCAATGGCTCTTCGGTTTCACTGGCAACGGCACCGTCGCCAAGAGCAACTTCGTTCACTGCTTCCGGGCATGATAACAAAACAGTAAATATCTCCAACCAGACCTTTATGGCCGTGGCTGATGCCAATGGCAACATGCAACTGATGCCGCGCTTCGACCACAGTCACCGGGTACAGGCCTTCACCGCCCTTGCCGACCCGCAGACCAACAGCGCTGGCGACCAGACCGGCACGCAGACCACCTTCATGCTGCGCCCCTTGGTCTACGAATACATCATCGTCGATAACCAAGGCCGCGAGTCGCTGCGCTACAAGGCCGGCGGTGAGTTCTACCCCGGCATCCCCGCCCACTTCAAGAGTCCGTTGGCCAAAGACTTCGAGTACTACAAGAAAGCCGTAATAGACAATGATAAGACAAAAACAGATGCGGGCTACTATACCATCACTGAGAGTACGGAAGAAACTACAAGCGAGGACGAGATTACTGGCTCGTTTGCAGCAGCAGGGCTCTCCAGCAGCACCAACACCGTCTATGTGCGTTACAAATACGACGAGGTTTACGATACTGACCACGACTTGCTGCTGCAAGGCCCGTGGCTGACGGTGTCATTAGGTGGTGACAGCCAGTGGATATACTACAACGGCACGCTGAACGTTGACGGCAGCGGCATCTTCACCGCTGCGAAGCCCGACCCCATCACCACCACCTACCAGTGGAAGTTCCTGCGTAGTCCTTACGTTGACGATGAGAGTGCCTATCTTGCCCCCGACCCCTACGCCGTGACCATCAGCAACCGCGAGGCCAACGCAGGCAGCAACAAGAATACGGCCCTGCAGGTGGGAACGGCCGCACGCTACGCCCTGCTGTCGCACCCCTCTGGCGGCTATGCCCTGGCCGTGGCTGGCACAGGAAACACCAGTGACTATACGTTTCTTAACGGCAACGGAATGACGGCTCATGATGCAGGTACACCGCAAGCAGCGGCTATCAACGTCGAGGCCAGTTTCAGTCCAGCATCAAGCACCATTTCTGACCATGCCCAACTGCAGGTGACAAACGATGTCACCCACAACTACACCTACCATATTATTACCAGAACTGGCGTGCAGGCGGTGAGTGCCACACAGACTAATGAGGAGGCTGTCAGCAACAGTTTCGTACCTACCGTACCCTACGGTGCACAATCGCCCCTGCTCAACATAGGTGACTATGCCTATTATGGTATCGCCACGGAAAGTTCAGGTACATACACCATTATTACCAACACGCACATCACGTCTCTCTATGGCATCTACAACGACGAGGTGTTTGTAAAATACGATTACGATGCCTCCACCTCGCCATTCCGTGTGCCGAACGTCAAGGGAACAACCGGCGAACCTTCTCATGTAACGAAAGGCGCGGGCTCCAACGACTCACCGTTGGACATCGGTGGCGAACTGGGTTACAACATCATCTGGTACAACGACAATATGATGTATAACAACAGCGGCAGCGTAGGCAATGCCGGTTCTCTGTCGTTGACTGGAACAACCACCCATGTATGGCAGTTTGTAGGCAGCGACCCATACGCCTTGCAAATCAAGAATAAGGGAGCCGACAAGTATCTCAATGGCACAACAACGCTGGCCGACGATGCCTCCACCACCTTCATGCTGCTCCGCAAAACAGACTACGACTACGGCATCCTGCAAGCCACAGGCACCAGCAACCGCCTGACCAACTATGGCGAGCAAACCACCACTGGCGACCCCACGAAGTACGTCATCTTCGCCTTGGCTACCTACAAGTTGTACTACAACCTGCTGGTGGGCGCACAGAATACCGACCTTAAGACCATTCCCGTTCGTACGATGGCCAGCGGAGAACAGACCAATACCACGATAAAAGGCACCAGCATGCGCACCTCTGCCCCTGCTGCCTACGATGCCGGAACGGTGAGCCTTGGCGACGCACTGGCTACGCCCTACACGTTGAGCCGCCCATTCTGCACCTATACCTATTATATAGATGTGGTACAGAACAGCGACGCTTCAGCCAACACTGAACTTACCAACAAGTATCAGGGACTGCTGTGCACCAACCTGCCCGATGATGCCGACCTGATAGGAAAGATAATGTATGTAGATGTAGCCTATCAGTTCGATGACTACACGCAGGACGACTACGAGGCAAATCCCGCCTTCCGTTTCGAGACGGACAACACGAACAGCAGCACCACGAAGTGGTACACCGCCGAGTCGCGTTCTACCATACCGTTCCTGGTAAACTATAAATATGGAACGACCACCGTCGGTGCCTCTGCAGGGCGCGACCAGCACTGCACCAACGACCATCTGTGGTGCCCTGTCGGCGACCCATACGGATTCTACATGCACAACCGCTATGCTACAAAGAACCACAACGGTTGGAGTGAGGTGATGACGACAAGCAATCCACCCGCAGCTAATGCTCAGATGACGATGAGCACCACCACAACGTATGCCGTCTATGAGATGATACCGACGAGTACCGATGGATACTTCCGCTTGCATCCCCTGTCGGGCGCTGCGGGTCTTTATGTCTGGGGTACGCTCGAGGCAGGCGTTCCTGTTGGAAAACTCAGCCTTACCAACAGTACCGACTGGATATTTAACCTGACCACCACACAGTTGGAGCCTTACTATGCCCGTAAAGGCTATGTGGGCGGACTGAACAGTACAGGTGTAGCCGCATACGAGGCAGCAAACGGAGACCTTCGTACTATCCAAGGCGTTGTTTATAATGATGTCAATATCCAGTCGTATGCCTCCGGCTACTACCGCCTGCACTCCATCCCCTCAACGAGCATCAGCCCAGTGCGCTATATGAGCGGCTACACCCACAAGACGGAATTGACCCCTGGTAGCGGTACGGATGTAAGCCCTGTTGCTATTCCCCTGCATTTCTACGAGCAGGCTGGCACCTCGTCCACCTTCTATGGACTGGGCGGCGGCTTTACCGAGACATCTGCTACCCGTGGTGAACTTTCCATCCCCGCCGTGGAATACGACCCCGCCAGCATCTTCTATTTCGACAGTAACAACCGCATCAGGACGCAAGGGCTTGAAGTCAAGGAGTACAAGATGACGGATACAGCCAACGATGGCACGCAGTTTACCGTCGAGGACATTGGTGCTGCCGTGGTGACGCTGCGCAACGGCACACTCGCTACAGGCAACTACCTGAACTACAACCAGTCGACAGACATCTACGACCTGAAGTACACGACGGGCGAGATGCTGGACTACACCAAGTGGTGTATGCAGCCTGTGCAGAAAGCAGAAATATCTGGTGCTGGCGAGAAAGCCCTGCTGCTGACACTGAACAGCGGTGGCGATGGCTACTATTACGCCACCTTCTGCGCACCTTTCGACGTGACGCTGCCCTCTACGGCAACAGCCTATGTCTGTACGGCGTGGGACACGAAAATCATCCATCCCGTCAGCATTGACCAGACTATCCCTGCCGGTACGCCCGCCATCATCCGCAGCACCGCCGCCGGTCCCCTCACGCTGACATTGCCCGGCACAGCATCGACGGCAGAAACCTGTGTGTTCAGCGGCAAGTACTTAGAGCAGTTGCTGTCAACGGAAGTTGATGAGAATGACAAGGTCTATACCTTTGGACTCAGCATCACGGGCCTGACCTTGAATACGGAAACGGGAACGGACAACGGACGTGTGTCTGGAACGGATGTGACCAAGGCCACTACGGGCGTAGGCTTCTATCTGAATGCCAATCCCAACAAGGAGATCAATCCTTCGCAGGCACTGTGGACGAAGAACAACCGCTATGTCTACGCCAACAAGATCTACTACCGCACAGGCGGCAGCGGTGCCTCTGCACGCCA
The DNA here is from genome assembly GCA_017455845.1 of Prevotella sp. Taxonomy (GTDB): domain Bacteria; phylum Bacteroidota; class Bacteroidia; order Bacteroidales; family Bacteroidaceae; genus Prevotella. Next base: position 9,448 of record JAFSYY010000124.1, read on the forward strand.
GCAGACCCGTGGCGTGGAGTTCGTGCCCGTGGTCTTCCACCTAGATGAGGATGGGCAGCCCGGCGAGGATGAGTCCGTGGGCGGCGGTTTCCCCGTCGGTATATGCGTTTACAACCTGCAGGGCCGCTGTGTGGCTACGGAACAGCAGGTGAAAGATGGCTCGTGGCGCAGCCAGGTGCCCGCAGGCATCTACATCATGCGCCCGGCACGAGGAATGTCGAAAGGGAAGAAGATTGTTATTAAATAAGTTAAAACAGATAGCCCAGGACAACCTGGCAGGCATGTGCCTTGCCGCTGGTGAGGACTTTTGAGGTGCCGTCGATCAAGTCTACCTGATGAATCTCGCCGGCAGCGTTGAAGGCGAAGTTATAGGAGATCCTGACCAGCACATGATCCATCACGATGCCACCCACGCCCACGTTCATGCTCATCGTGGAGTTGGTGAGTTTCCATCGGCGCTCCATGGCATGGCCTGTGGTCTTGCCGGTGCCGCTGATGATATACTGGTCTTTGTCGCCGACATTGAAGCCAAACTGCGGGCCGGCAAAGACAAACATGTCAACCATATCGCTGGGTGCGAAACTAAAGCGCACGTTGACAGGAATCTGGAACGAGGTGACCTTCACCTTCGTGTCAAGGTCTTCATTCCTTGAACGGGCACCGCGAAGGTCGAACAGGGCCGAGGCATCAACGCCAAACTGGGTCTTGGGAATAGAGTAGATGGCTGTCGGTCCGACCACGAAGCCAGGCCTTGCCCTGTTCATATAGTCCTTGTAGTCGTCATTGGCAAGGTGGATCTGCGTGATGTTCAGACCGCCCATGATGCCATATTTCAACTGCGCCTGAGCCGTGATGGCCAGGAGCGTACATGCCACTATTGATAGAATTCTCTTCATATTCGTTGTTCGTTTTTTTTATTTATCGTTATACACTTTGGCGTGCCCCCGTTGGCACTGCTATTTAAAACAAAATCGCAAATCCCTTTTGAGACTTGCGATTTTTTCTTTGTGATTCCGGCGGGATTCAAACCCACAACCTTCTGATCCGTAGTCAGATGCTCTATTCAGTTGAGCTACGGAACCTCCTTGGCTCCTCATCTCCCTGCTTTCGCAGAGCGGCCCTCCGGCCTGTTTCTGATTTGCGACTGCAAAGGTACGCATTTTTTTTTATTCCACCAAACTTTTCTCTGTTTTTTTTAAAAAAAAATCATATCTCTTTGATATGTCAACGATAATTTGTATCTTTGCAGAAATAATTATTATTAACTATGTACAGAAAAATATTAGTTTCATTAGCATTACTGCTGGCAGTCAACGTGTCTGCAGCAGTAGAGCCAGAGTGGAAGAATCCAAGTGTGAACCAAGTGAACCGCGAGGCACGCCGTGCCGACTTCTTCGCCTTCGAAAATGGCGATAAGGCACTTGCCAACGACAAGACCAAGTCCGGTCGCTACCTCTCGATGGAGGGCAAGTGGAAGTTCAACTTCGTCAAGGACCACAACCTGGCACCGAAGGACTTCTACACACTGAAATATGATGACTCGCAGTGGGTGGACTTCCCTGTGCCCGGACTCTTTGAGATAGAGGGCTATGGCGACAAGACCTATAAGAACGCGGGCTACGCCTGGTGCACCACGTTCGACAACAACCCGCCCTTCATCAGCGAGACGAACAACTACACTGGCTCCTACCGCCGTACCTTCGACCTGCCCGCCGACTGGAGCGGTCAGGAGGTGTATTTCCATGTGGGCTCGGCCACGAGCAACCTCTCGGTATGGGTCAACGGCCGTTATGTGGGCTACTCGGAGGATGCGAAGGTGGCTGCCGAGTTCAATATCACGAAATACCTGAAGAAGGGACAGAACCTCATCGCCATGCAGGTGATGCGCTGGTGCGACGGCTCCTATCTCGAGGATCAGGACTTCTGGCGCTTCACCGGCATCGCCCGCGAGGTGTATCTCTATGCCCGTCCGAAGGTGCATATCAAAGACCTGATTGTCAATGCCGACTACGACGTGGAGAAGAAGTTGGGCATCATCGACTATACCATCGATGTGGCTAACCCGTCGGGCGTAAACCTGGAGGTAACCCTGATGAAGCCCAACGGCGATAATATCTTCCATCACGACGGCCACAAATGGCCCTACTACCAGCATGAGTCGTTCTACCTGCAGCCTAACGACATACAGCCCTGGACGGCCGAGACCCCTCATCTCTACACGCTGCAGATCGTGCTGAAAAAGGGCGGCAAGGTGCTGGAGGTCGTCAGGCAGCGCGTCGGCTTCCGCCATATTGAGATCAAGGGCGGTCAACTGCTGGTCAACGGACAGCCTATATTGATAAAAGGTGCCGACCGCCACGAGTTGGACCCCGACGGTGGCTATATCGTCTCGGTGGAGCGCATGATCCAGGACATCAAGATCATGAAGCAGTTGAACATCAACGCCGTGCGCACCTGCCACTATCCTGACGATCCGCGCTGGTATGACCTCTGCGACGAGTACGGTATCTACCTCACGGCCGAGTCGAACCTTGAGAGCCATGGTATGGGCTACGGCGAGGGCACGCTGGCCAAGCGCGACGACTTTGCCAAGGCTCATATCGAGCGTCAGGAGGGCAACGTACTCTCGTTCCGCAATCACCCCAGCATCATCGTTTGGTCGCTGGGCAACGAGGCCGGCTACGGTCCCAACTTCGAAAAGGCCTACGACTGGGTGAAGGCTACCGACAAGACACGCCCCTGCCAGTTTGAGCAGGCTCGGCAGGACGGCAAGACCGACATCTTCTGCCCGATGTACTATGGCTATGAGGACTGCGAGAAATATGCCAAGGGCGACAACCCGCGCCCCCTCATACAGTGTGAGTATGCCCACGCCATGGGCAACTCGATGGGCGGCTTCAAGGAGTACTGGGACCTCGTCCGCAAGTACCCGAAGTACCAGGGTGGCTACATCTGGGACTTCGTGGACCAGGGCATGCGCGACAAGAGTCCTGTCACCGGCCGCGAGATCTTTACATACGGCGGCGACTATGGCAAGTATCCTGCCTCCGACTATAACTTCAACTGCAACGGCATCATCGCCCCCGACCGCCGTCTGAATCCCCATGCCTACGAGGTGCAGTATTACTATCAGAACGCATGGGTCAGCGACAGGGGTTTCAAGGACGGCAAACTGGAGGTCTTTAACGAGAACTTCTTCCGTACCCTCGACGACCTGGAACTGGTATGGTTCCTGGGCGGTGCCGGCAACCACGGCCATCACCGCGACGGCGTACCCGCAGGACTGACCTACGGTCACGGCGGCACCATCGACATCAGCGGCATACAGCCACAGCAGCGCAAGGTCATCACCGACGAGACGCTGAAGCAGATCATCGCCAAGATGTCGGGCCACCACGGCGACCAGGAGTTGCTGCTCAACTTCTATTTCAAGTCGAAGAACGGCGCACCCCTCATCGACAAGGGGCAGGTGATGGCCAAGCAGCAGTTCGTCATCAACCCCTACCAATTCCCGGATTTGTTGAGTGTTCAGAGTTCAGAGCGGAGTGACCTTAGTCCTGGAACGGCAAAAGTAAAGTCTCTAAACTCTCAACCCTCAACTCTCAACAAGGAAGAGACCAACACCTACGTGAAGTTCTCTGCCAATGGCATCGACCTCTATATCGGCAAGCGCACCGGATGGATTGACTATATCACTGTCGATGGCAAGGAGATGCTGCAGTTCCGCGAGAGCATCGTGCCCGAGTTCTGGCGTGCTCCCACCGACAACGACTACGGCGCCGGCCTGCAACGTCGCTTCGAGACCTGGCGTAGCCCGCAGATGAAACTGAAGGGCGTGACCGTGAACGACGGTTTACCCGTCGTTACCGCCACCTTCGACCTCCCCGACCAGAAAGCCCAACTCACCATGACCTATACCCTCACGTCCAGCGGCGAGGTCATCGTCCGTGAGCATCTCACCACCGACAAGGAGGCTAAGGTGAGCGACCTCTTCCGCTTCGGCATGTCGCTCCAGATGCCGTGTCAGTTTGACCACGTCAGATACTACGGGCGCGGACCGGTGGAGAACTACATAGACCGCCACGACTCCGAGTTCCTGGGCATCTATGAGAACGAGGTGCAGAATGAATACTTCGACTATGTGCGCCCGCAGGAGAGTGGCAACCATACCGATGTGCGCTGGTTCCAGGTCATAGACAAGGAAGGCCGCGGCCTCTGCTTCTACGGCGATGCACCTATGGAAGCCTCGGCCCTGCCTTATACGACGGCCCAACTGGACGACGGCATGCACAAGGACAAGGCATGGGGACACCACTCAGGCGACCTGATGCCCTCGGGCATGACCAGCGTCCACATCCAGCAGCGTCAGTTCGGTCTCGGCTGCGTGAACAGTTGGGGCGCTTGGCCGCGTTCTGAATATCGGATGCCCTATAAGGACTATGACTTCACCTTCGCTATCAAGCCTTTGCGTGCCAAATGAGGCTGATGAAAGATGTCTTGAGGATAAGTCTGTCATTTATCATTTGTCTTTCATCATTTGGTAATGCAGTGGCACAGAAACAGCAACACTTCAAGAAGCATATTCCTGCTGGCGACTATAGCGGCATCTGCCCACTGGGCGATGACCGCTATGCCGTGGTGAGCGACAAGGCTGAGACCGACGGCTTCTTCGTCTTCCACATCATCGTTGACGAGGAGGAAGGGCGCATTGTCTCTATGGAGAATGAAGGCTACCGCTCCAGCGGGCTGCCTAACCGTGATATGGAGGGCATCTGCTATCGGCCGTCTACCCAGACCGTGTTTATTTCCGGCGAGGCCGACAACGAGGTGTATGAATATACGCTCGACGGGCAGCGCACGGGGCGCCGGTTGCAGATGCCGGCGTTTGTCGGGCAAGCCCGTGCAAACCGTGGGCTGGAGGCGCTGACCTACGATGCCGTGAGACACCTGTTCTATACCACCACAGAACAGCCCGTGGCGGGCGAGTCGCACCTCAGGATCCTTGAGTTTGACGATAGCCTGAACCTGCTACAGCAGTATGTCTATCACCCCGACGACCCCATCAGCCGTAAGTATTTCCACGGTGTGTCCGAACTCTGTGCACTCTCCGACGGCCGGCTGTTGGTATTGGAACGACAGGTGCGTATTCCCCGCCTGAAGATAGGCGCATGTACTGTGACGCGGATCTATGAGGTGAGGCCGGGCGAGCAGCCAGAACTGACGAAACGGCTGGTGACGGAGTTCACCACAAGGCTGAACATCTTCAGTCGCAAGTTTGCTAATTTCGAGGGCCTCTGTCAGGTTTCCGACCGCTGGCTTCTCTTAATGGCCGACTCGCAGAGTCAATACAAAGGCGTGCTGCGCGACTGGCTGAAGATTATTCCCATGCCGCCAGTTGACTGAACGCCTTGCGACCCTTGGCGTAGTATTGCCAGAGCAGCAGGAACGGGGCATATTCGGCAGGGCTGTCCTTGGCCGTCGGGCCCTGCTGCGTCTGCCTGCGGCTTTGTTGTATCTGCCTGCGGCTTTGCTGTATCTGCCTGCGGTCCTGCTCAAAATCCTTCTGCCATCGCCTGAAGGCACGGCGAGCCTTGCAGATAGCCTTGAACTCACCAAGATTACGCTTCAGAACCAGTGCTTGCCAGGCTGCCAGATAATCCAGAAGCCACCGCATGCGCATCACGTGGCGCAGTTCGGCTTCCGGCAGACACTTATAGAGCATCGTCAGGTTGTTGCGGAAGTTCAGGAAAGTCTTCATAGGATTCGACTTCGGCAACGTGCCGCCACCTACATGATACACCTTGCTGTCGGGCACACAGTATATCTGATAGCCACGGATGCGCATGCGCCAGCACATCTCTATCTCTTCCTGATGGGCAAAGAAACGGCCGTCGAGACCGCCCACCTCTTTATATATACGCGTGCGCACGAAGAGGGCGGCACCGGTGGCCCAGTGGACGGCGGCCGGCTGGTCATACTGGCCGTCGTCTTTCTCAATGGTGTCAAAGATGCGGCCACGGCAGAACGGATAGCCGTATTTGTCCATAAAGCCCCCGCAGGCTCCTGCATACTCAAAGCGGTCGCGGTCGAAGATGCTGAGCAGTTTGGGCTGGCAGGCAGCCACATCGGGGTGAGCATCCATAAACTCTATGAGCGGGGTCAGCCAGTGGTGAGTCACCTCGATGTCGCTGTTCAGCAGCAGATAATACTCTGCCTCTATCTGTGCCAATGCCTTGTTATAGCCCTCGGCGAAGCCCCAGTTCTTTTCCAGCACAATCAGCCTTACCTCGGGGAAATTCTCCTTGAGCCATGCCGTGCTGTCGTCGGTCGAGGCGTTGTCGGCCACATAGACCGTAGCCTCGTCACGCGAATACATCATAACGCCTGGCAGATACCTCTTCAGCATCTCCGCACCGTTCCAGTTTAATATCACTATAGCAACCTTGTCCATAGTTCAGAGTTCATTCTTCATTCTTCATTCTTCATTCGTCACTCTTCACTCTTCATTCTTCACGCTTCATTCTTCACTCTTCATTCTTCACTCTTCCCTCTTCA
>JAFSYY010000020.1 GCA_017455845.1 Prevotella sp.
AGTGAAGAGTGAAGAATGAAGAGTGAAGAATGAAGAGTGAAGAATGAAGAGTGAAGAATGAAGAGTGAAGAATGAAGAGTGAAGAATGAAGAATTTCTTTTAGTCGCTACGCTTTGTAAAAGCGGCAAAGCCGAGCGGCTACCGCTGCAAATTCGTGAAATTCGTGTAATTCGTGGTAAAAGAGAAACGTTGTTATGATGAAGAAAATATTTGCATTATCGATATTTGTTTGCTTGTTCGTAGGTGTCGGCGCCAAAGGGCCCAAGAAGATTACCGTGCTGCATACCAGCGACACCCACTCGTGCATACTGCCGCTGAACAAAAACCTGGCCGACACCGTGGTGGCCGACCGCGGCGGCTTCCTGCGACGCATCAACATGCTGAAGCAGGAACGGCAGAAAGACCCTGACCTGCTGCTGTTCGACTGCGGTGACTTCTCGCAGGGTTCCAGTTACTACACCATGTTCAAGGGCGACGTGGAAGTGGGGCTGATGAACCAGATGCACTACGACGCTGCCACCATAGGCAACCATGAGTTCGACTTCGGCCTCGACAATATGATACGGCTGTTCAAGATGGCCAACTTCCCCATTGTATGTTCTAACTACGACTTTGGCGACACGGAACTGAAGAACATCGTGAAGCCCTATATCGTGATGAAGCGCAAGGGGGTGAAGATTGGCATCTTCGCACTCTGTCCGCCGCTGGAGGGCCTGGTATCAACCAAGAACTACGGGCCGCTGAAGTTCCTCGACCCCGTAGAGGTGACGCAGCGCATGGTGGAGATGCTGAGAGACAAGAAGAAGTGTGATGTAGTGATATGTCTGAGCCACCTGGGATGGGTGAAGACCGAATATACCGACAACCGGCTGATACAGAATACCAGCGGCATAGACCTGGTGCTGGGCGGACACAGCCATACCTATATGGATGCCCTGGCCTACGAGAGCGACAAGACTGGCCGCAAGGTGCCCGTGGATCACGAGGGCAAGCATGGCGTCTATGTCGGCAAACTGCTGCTGACGTTCAACAAACGTTGATGTTTCGAGGTACGAGGTGCGAGGTACGAGGTACGAGGTGCGAGGATAGAATTAATCATTTAAAAAACATGAAGATAGGAATTATAGTAGCCATGGACAAGGAGTTGCAGCAGTTGCGACATCTCTTTGACAGTGAACATGTGAGAGTAGAGAAGTGTGGCATCGGCAAGGTCAACGCTGCCCTGGGTGCCCAGCGGATGATCAACGAGTTTCAGCCCGACTGTATCATCAGCAGCGGATGTGCCGGCGGCAACGGCGACGACATCAACCTGCAGGATGTGGTGGTGAGCACCGAACTGACCTATCACGACGTGTATTGCGGCACGGCCGTCGACAACGACACCCGCTATGGTCAGGTGCAGGGACTGCCGGCACGCTATAAGGCCGACAAGATGCTGCTCGACAAGGCGTTGGCCATGAAGAGCGACAAACTGGGCATCCATCCGGGACTTATCGTCACGGGCGACTGGTTTGTTGACAATCCCGACAAGATGCAGGAGATTATCGACATCTTCCCCGAGGCCAAGGCCGTCGATATGGAGTCGTGTGCCATTGCCCAGACATGCTATCTGAACCACGTGCCGTTCATCTCTTTCCGCGTCATCAGCGACATCCCCCTGCGCGACACCGATGCCGCCATGTATCACGACTTCTGGAACACGCTGGCCGAACACTCATTCCAGGTCACCAAGACCTTCGTTGAGAGTCTCTAACCTTTTAACTGTGAATTAAGTTATAATGGAAGTCATTCAGAGTTTTACCATCGATCATACCCGTCTGAAGCCAGGCATCTATGTATCGCGCGAGGACAAGGGTTTTACTACTTTCGACCTGCGTATCACGGAACCCAACGCAGAGCCTGCCGTCGCACCGGCTGCCATGCATAGCCTGGAGCACCTGATGGCCACGTGGTTCCGCAACAGTCGGGCGAAGGACGACGTGGTGTATGTAGGGCCTATGGGCTGCCTCACGGGGATGTATATCATCATGACAGGCGCTTACACCGTCGATGACATGCGCCGCCTCACCATCGAGTGCCTCCAGTGGATACTTACCCAGACGGAGGTGCCCGCCACCACGCCCGAGACCTGCGGCAACTGCCTGCTCCACGACCTGCCGATGTGCCAGTGGGAGAGCCGTCGCTACCTGGACCGTCTGCAGCACGATTTCCACAGCGAGTACACTAAACTGCGCATCACCCTTGCCGACGGCAAGGTGTTTGCCGACGCATAGGCCGTTATGGTGCGGCCTGTTGCATTTCTTTGCGCATACAATGAAAACAACAAATATGAAAATGATTAGAAACATACTGTCAGAAGTGCTGGCAGTAGTATTTTTCGCTGTCTTGGCCTTCGCCTATTTCTATCCGGCCGACGTACAGAACAGGGTGCTGAACCAAGGTGACATCTCTGCCGGCATAGGTGCCGGCGAGGAGGCCAGCCAGTATTACAAGGCTACAGGCGAGCGCACACGATGGACCAACTCGCTGTTCTCGGGCATGCCCACCTACCAGATCTCCCCGTCGTACGACAGTACCGACACGCTGTCGGCACTCGAGGAGGCCTACCACCTGTGGCTGCCCGACAACGTTTGGTATCTCTTCGTCTATCTCCTGGGCTTCTATATCCTGCTACGTGCCTTCGACTTCCGGCAGTACCTCGCGGCACTGGGCAGTGTGATGTGGGCCTTCTCCACCTATTTCCTCATCATCATTGCCGCCGGCCACCTGTGGAAGGTGATGGCTCTGGCCTACCTGCCGCCCTTGATAGGCGGCATCGTGCTGGCCTACAGGCGTAAATACCTGTGGGGACTTATCGTCACGGCCCTGTTTGCAGCACTCGAAGTGCACGCCAACCATGTGCAGATGACCTACTACTATCTGTTCATCATCCTGCTGATGATACTGGCTTTCATCATCGATGCCGCGATGCAGAAAGACTGGCTGCATGTGGGCAAGGCCACGGGGGCCGTCATCATCGGCGGTCTGCTGGGCGTGCTGGTCAATGCCTCGAACCTCTATCACACCTGGGAATATTCCAAGGACACCATGCGCGGCAAGAGCGAACTGGTGAAGACCGACAGCAAGAACCAGACCGACAGTGGCTTGGAACGCTCGTATATCACCGACTACAGTTACGGCATCGGCGAGACATGGACGCTGCTGGTGCCCAACGCCAAGGGCGGCACGTCGATGCGCCTGCTCTTTGACGACGAACGGGCCAAGGCTGCCGTGAAGGATATGACCATCAACGTGGGCAATGGACAGGCCATGCCGGCACCGCAGGTGTTCGACTACCTGATGCAGAACGGCCTCTATTTCACCCAATACTGGGAGGATAACATGGAGGAGGGCGCCAACGGAACGGTAGGTCCCGTCTATGTGGGTGCCTTCGTGCTGATGCTCTTCGTGCTCTGCCTGCTTATCTGCTACAGGAACCCGCTCACATGGGCACTCCTGGCAGCCACGCTGCTGAGCGTCATGCTGGCCTGGGGCAAGAACTTCATGGGGCTGACAGACCTGTTTATCGACTATATGCCGATGTATGCCAAGTTCCGTGCCGTGGAGTCGATACTCGTCATTGCCGAGTTCACCATACCCCTCATGGCCATGCTCGCCATCAAGGAGGTGATCTCAGCGGGAAAACCGCTGAGCACGGGACATACCTTAGGACAAACAACGGGACAAACCACGGGGCAAACCTCGGGACAAACCTCGGGACAAACCACGGGACAAACAACGGGACAAACAACGGGCCTCAAGCCGCAGCACCTGAACCTCAGGCCGCAGACCCTCCTCGCCTTTGCACTGACGGGCGGCGTGGCCCTGCTCTTCGCACTGACCCCCACCACCTTCTTCGACTTCTACACCAACGCCGAGGCCGAACTGTTCAAGCAGATACTGCCGCCGCCAGCCGATGCCGGCGCACTGCTCGAGGCACTGAGCCGCGCCCGACAGGCCGTGTTCACCGCCGACTGCTGGCGCTCGTTCCTCATCATCGCCATAGGCACCGTGGTGCTGCTGCTCTATCAGTCCCGCAGGCTGAAGACATGGATGATGGCCGGCCTGTTGTTGGTGCTCTGTCTGGTGGACCTCTGGCAGGTGAACCGCCGCTACCTGGACCCCAACGACACGAAACAGTTTGTGAAGAAGGTGGACCGCCAGCAGATACGTCCGCTGACCGAGGCCGACCAGCGTATCAAGGACGACCCCACACTCTACTACCGCGTGCTCAACCTGGCTCCCAACCTATTTAACGAGAACGAGACCTCCTATTACCATAAGAGCGTAGGTGGTTATCATGCCGCTAAGTTGCGCCGCTACCAGGAACTTATCGAGCGTTATATCTCCAAGCAGCAAGGCACCGTGCGCGAGGCCATCAGCACCTATTACGGCGACCTGACACAGATCAACGGCGACAGCATCTGGAATGTGCTCAACATGCTCAACACCAAGTATTTCCTTCTGGCGCAGCAGAATATTGAGGTGCAGAACCCCTACGCCTACGGCAATGCGTGGCTTGTGGACAAGGTGACGTATGTGGACAATGCCAACGGCGAACTCGACGGACTGGCACAGGCAGACCTGCGGCACGTGGCCGTGGCCGACAAGCAGTTCCGCGAGGTGCTGGGCGAGGCCGTTCCACAGGACTCCACCGCCATGGTGGAACTGACGGCCTACGAGCCTAACCAACTGACCTACAACGTACAGAGTGGCAAGGGCGGCGTGCTGGTATTCTCAGACATCTACTATCCGGGCTGGACGGCCACCGTCGACGGCCAGGAGGTGGCGTTGGGTCGTGTGAACTACGTGCTCCGTGCCATGCATATTGAGCCGGGTAGCCACGAGGTGGTGCTCAGTTTCTTCCCGAAGTCCATCAGCACCACTGAGACGCTGGCCTATGTGGCGCTGGCCATCATCGCGCTGCTGATAGTGCTGCTGATTGTGACGACGGCACTGCGGAAGAAGAAACAGGCGTGAAGCCATCAGGCATAAAGACAGAGAGTGAGGGTTTTGCCCTCACTCTCTGTCTTTATGTATCAGTTCCAGAAGACGGTCAACAGCCTCGGCTTCGGGGATATTCTTCTCCACACATTCCTTGGCGCGGTAGAGGCTGATCTTTCCACGGCCGGCACCCACGTAGCCGTAGTCGGCATCGGCCATCTCGCCCGGGCCGTTGACGATGCAGCCCATGATGCCGATCTTCACACCCACAAGGTCCTTCGTGGCCTCCTTGATGCGTGCAATGGTGTCCTGCAGGTTGTAGAGCGTGCGGCCGCAGCCGGGGCAGGAGATATACTCCGGCTTGGTGAACTTGATGCGGGCGGCCTGGAGAATGGCGTCGGACAAGGTAGTAAGGGGTGAGGGGTGAGAGGTGAGAGGAGGATAGTTCTGCCCTCTCACCTCTTGCCCCTCACCTCTCACCTCTAATACCAACTTGGTGGCCTTGCGGTCGATGAGCAGGGCACCTACAGCCATGGCAGCCTTCAGTTGGAAGGTCTCCCAGTCGGGAGCGTCAAGGCTTAGGGTGATGGTGTCGTCCTTGATGCTCGCCTCGGCCTCGGCACGCAGACGGATACACTCAGGTATGAGTTCCACGAGTTTGCGGGCTACGGGAATCTCGTTTTCGGGTTCCTCGGAGAGGCTCACGCGGATGGTGTCGCCGATGCCCTCGGTCAGCAGCGCCCCGATGCCCACTGCGCTCTTCAGACGACCGTCCTCGCCCTCGCCGGCCTCGGTGACACCCAGGTGCAGCGGATAGTGCATGTCCTCGGCATCCATCGTCTTCACCAGCAGGCGCACGGTGGTGACCATGACAACGGTGTTCGAGGCCTTGATAGAGATGACCACGTCGTCGAACTGCTCGCGGCGGAAGATGCGCAGGAACTCCATGCAACTCTCTACGATGCCCTCGGGGGTGTCGCCATAGCGACTCATGATACGGTCGGAGAGCGAGCCGTGGTTCACGCCGATGCGCACGGCGGTATGGTGTGCCTTGCATATATTAATAAAAGGTACGAGTTTCTTTTCAATCTTCTCCAGTTCGGCAGCATAGTCCTCGTCGGTGTACTCCAGATGCTTGAACGTGCGGCCCGGGTCAACGTAGTTGCCGGGGTTGATGCGCACCTTCTCACAATACTGTGCGGCCACGTCGGCGGTATGTGCCGTAAAATGTACGTCGGCCACGAGGGGAGTCATGTAGCCGTCGGCCTTCAGTCGGTCGGAGATATGCCTCATGTTCTCGGCCTCGCGGATGCCCTGGGTGGTGAAGCGCACCAGTTCGCCGCCGGCATCGATGATGCGCTTGGCCTGTGCCACCGCTGCCTCGGTGTCGTTGGTGTCGGCAGTGGCCATCGACTGTATGCGGATGGGGTTGTCGCCGCCAATGGCGATATTGCCTACACGGGCCACGGAAGATAATCGTCGTTGATAGTTCATGCTATTTTTTATTTTTTTACCGTTTTATTTTTTACTTTTTTTATTTTCTCCCAGCGTATAGCGTACAGGATACCAGACGCTGAGGAATCCTACGGCGAGTACGGTGACGAAGACGATGACCACGTCTGTAGGATGCACGCTGACGGGATAGGCGTTGATGACAAAGGCTCCCTCGCTGCTGCCAAGGGATATGATGCCGTAGGTTTGCTGTAGCCAGCAGAGCAGCAGGCCTGCCATGATGCCGATGACGGCACCGATGGCAGAGATCATACGTCCTTCGAAGAGGAATATCTGTGAGATCTGTCGGTCGTTGGCGCCGAGGTTACGCAGTGTGACTACATCGTCTTTCTTGTCGATAATCAGCATCGACAGCGAGCCGATGATGTTGAAGCAGGCCACCATGAGGATAAAGGTGAGGAAGATATAGGCAATGAGTTTCTCGATCTTCATGATGCGGAAGGTGTCGTCCTGCTGCTCATAGCGGTCCATGACGCGGTATTTATCGCCAGCAGCCTGCCTGACCTTCTCCTTGGCCGACTCGAAGTTGCAGCCGGGCTTCAGGCGCAACTCCAGCGACGACAGCATGCCCTGCTGGTCGAAGATGCGGCGGGCAAAGCCAATGCTGGTGAGGATATAGTTGAGGTCGTACTTGCTCTGCATCACCTCAAACACCACGTTGGGTGAGAAGAGTTCGTCCTCGATGAAGCCGTCGGCAGGGTCGCTCATGTCCAGTTGACCCTCGCGGCGCGGGGCATAGATCTTCAGCGGCTCGTTGTAGTACACCCCCGTGCCCAGTTGCTCGGCCAGTCGGATGCCCAGGATGCCATAGTGCAGGTCGGCGGCGTGCAACTCAAAGGTGCCTTCGCCATAGAGTATCTCGCGGATATGCGTCAGTTGGTCGAAGTTATCGTCCACACCTTTCACCGTGACCATGGTCTGCCGCCCGCCATAGACGGCCAGGGCCTGGTCTTCCACGCACTCGGTAGCCACGTCGACCTCCGGCAATGCCTTGATGGCCATGAGCGCGGGGTCGTCGGCCGGTGCTGTCTTGCCTTCCACCGGCACAATCTTCAGTTGCGGGTCGAAGGCGGTGAAAAACGAAGCCACCAGGTCGCTGAAGCCGTTGAACACGCTCAACGTGACTACCAAGGCCATGGTAGCCACCGCCACACCGAGCACCGAGATGCCACTGATGACGTTGATGGCGTTGGTCGACTTCTTAGAGAAGAGGTACCTGCGTGCTATGTAAAATGGAAAGTTCATGCGGTAGCAAATTCTTCACTCTTCACTAGGACGAAGTCCGCTTGTTCAGTAGTTCGTCGATTCGGTCGATATAGTCGAGCGAGTCGTCGATAAAGAAGCGCAGTTCGGGCACGATGCGCAACTGATAGCGGATGCGCTGTCCCAGGGCATAGCGTATCTGCTGGTTGTTTTTCTCGATGTTCTGCAGCAGTTCCTCGCTCTTCTCTGAAGGGAAGATACTCAGGTAGGCGGTGCAGATGCCCAGATCGGGCGAGATCTTCGTTCTTGTCACGCTGACCATCACGCCGTGCATGCCGCGTGTCTGCTCCTGGAAAATCACGCTCAACTCCTTTTGCAGCAGGCGTGAAATCTTATTCTGTCTTGTCTCTTGCATATATTCTTGCTTTTTTATTTTTTATTTTTTCCTAATGATTGTCAGTCCGTCGCGAAGAGGCAGCATCACCTGTTCTACACGGCTGTCCTGCGCCACATGGTCGTTAAACCGGCGGATGCCCATCGTCTGCTGGTCGTGGTCGTAGGCCGGGTCTGTCACATGGCCGTCCCAGAGCGTGTTGTCCGCCAGTATAAAGCCGCCGGGCTTCATCAGCGTGAGCACCGTCTCGTAGGTCTCGACGTAGGTGCGCTTGTCGCCGTCGATGAACGCCATGTCAAACGCAATGCCCAACTTCGGGGCCTCGGTGATGGCATCGCCGACGATGAACGCTATCTTGTCGGCCACGGGCGAGTGCTCTATCCACGGTCGGGTGAAGTCCTCCTGTTCGTCGTTGATCTCGAAGGTATATACCTTGCCGCCGTCGTCCAGCCCCTCGGCCATGCAGATGGCGCTATAGCCGCTGAAGGTCCCCACCTCCAGGATGTTCTTCGGCCTGATCATCTGCACCAGCATCTTCAGCAGCCGGCCCTGCAGATGTCCGCTGGCCATGCGCCCGTGCAGCATATAGATGTTGGTGGCACGCCACAGGCGGTACAGATAGTCCGGCTCCGGCTCTGTGTGAGCGAGGACGTAGTTAAACAATTCACAATTCACAATTCATGCGGTAGCCGCTCGGCTTTGCCGCTTTTACAAAGCGTAGCGACTAAAAGAAATTCTTCACTCTTCACTCTTCACTCTTCAATTTTCACTCTTCACTCTTCACTATGGACTCAATCGCCAGTCGGTACGAGTCGAGTCCGAAGCCGCAGATCACGCCCTTGCAGGCGGCAGAGATCATAGACCTGTGGCGGAACTCCTCGCGCTGGTGCACATTAGAGATATGCACCTCGATGACGGGACATCTGAGCGAGCGGATGCAGTCGTGCAGGGCTATCGACGTGTGGGTGTAGGCTCCCGCGTTCAGCACGATGCCGTCGTATTGGAACCCCACCTCCTGCATCTTGTTGATCAGTTCGCCTTCCACATTACTCTGGTAGTAGTCTATCTGCACGTCGGGGTATCTGGCCTGCAGCAGCGGCAGGTAAGTCTCGAACGACTCGCTGCCGTAGATGCCCGGCTCGCGCACCCCCAGCAGGTTCAGGTTTGGACCGTTGATAATCTGTATTTTCATCTTTTTCTTATTTCTTCGGTGCAAAGTTACAAAAAGTTGTGGGCAAAACAAAGAAACTGATGGTTAAATGTTGTCTTTTCAGCGATTATTTGCTGAAAATATTGTATTTTTGCAGCATCCTATATGTGCAAGAACCGCAACCAGAACAAGGAAAGATGTGACACAAAAATGATGTGATTGTTTGGCGGTTTGAGGAATAATTCGTATCGTTGCACCAATAAAACACAGATGAACTATGGCAAGAAAATATCCGATAGGCATTCAATCCCTACATCAGCAGCAGCACATCATCTGCTCCAGCCCCGGCGGAATGAGCGGACAGACGCTCAACACGTATTGTGGCAGCAGCAACACCGCAACCGACGAAGACGACGATGCCATCTGGTAATGACGAACAGGGACGCCCACCTTTTCCTATTGTCTGAGCAGGTTCATCTTTGTGTGTAGCGGCAAGGCTTGAGAGACCTTTTCGGTATAGCCGTCTAACTTCACAGTAGTACGCTGACGGATGTCGGCACTGCTGGCACCGACGAGCACCTCGTAGGTGCCAGGCTCTACCACCCACTGGCTGTCGGCCTCGGAGAAGGAGGCGAGGTCGCGCTGGGCGATGGTCATGGTCAGCGTCTGGCTCTCGCCGGGCTGCAGGCTGCGTGTCTTGGCAAAGGAGCGCAGTTCCTTGGCGGGCTTCTCTAACCGGGTCATGGGATTGTTGTCATGCTGGGAAGCGTGACCTCCTATATTGGGTGCTGCCACATAGACCTGCGCCACCTCCTTGCCGGCATACGTGCCTGTGTTTTTCACCGTCACGGTCACTTCGATATTTCCGTTTTTCAGCACTCTGGCCTTCATATTTTCATACCCGAAGGTGGTGTAACTCAGGCCATAGCCGAAGGGATAGGCCACGCGGCGGCCGAAGGTATCGAAAAAGCGGTAGCCCACGTAGATGTCCTCCTCATGGTTGGTGAAGTTGACACCTTTCATGCGCTGGCCGTACATCTTCTCCGAGAGGTTATAGTAAGGCGGCTCCTGCGGGAAATTAGCAGTCGAGGCATGGTCGGTGGCGGCGATGGGCCATGTCATGGTGAGTTTGCCGGAGGGGTTCTGCCTGCCGGTGAGCACGTCGGCCACGCTGTTGCCGCCCTCCTGTCCGGGCTGCCAGGCCACGAGGATGGCGTCGGCATAGTCGCGCCATGATGCCGTCTCGATGACCGAGCCGCTGTTGATGATCACGACGACAGGCTTGCCGGCGGCATGGAAGGCGTTGGCGACGCGTGTCAGCATGTCGCGCTCCATCTGCGAGAGGTTGAACTCGCCCTCGATAGCGCGGTCGATGCCCTCGCCGGCCTGTCGGCCAATGGTGATGATGGCGGCGTCGGCCTGGCGCAACTCATGCTGGATGCAGCGGTCGGTAATCTCTATCTCGTCGAGTTTGGGCTGTCCCTGGTCGAGGAACCACATCTCGGGGTTCTTGTCGATGCGCAGTTTCTTGCGGGCATATTTCACGTAGTCCTGATAGATCTCTGTGAGGGCCGGCGTGGTGCTGATGCCGTTGTTTTTCAGTCCTGTCACCATATCGACCACGTAGGGCACGTTGACGCTGCCCGAGCCGAGACCGCCGGAAAGGAAGTCGTAGGAGTTGACGCCGAAGAGGGCCACGGTCTTCACGGCGGGGCCGAAGGGCAGGGTGGAGGGGGCGGCGCTTCCTGCGGGAAAACCGCCGGACACGGACGCAGCGGAGGGGGCGGCGCTTCCTGCGGGAAAACTGCCGGACACGGACGCGGCGGCATTTTTCAGCAATACCATGCCCTCGGTGCTGCTCTGGCGGGTGATGGCGGCATGGGCTTTGGTGTCGGGTTTGTTGCTGAACTGATAGCCTTTGAAGCGCGGTGTCTTGACGATATACTCCAGCATGCGGCGCACGTTACGGTCAACGTCGTCCATCTTCAGACGACCACCCTTCACGGCCTCTATGATGTCGTTGGCCTGTGCGGGATAGCCCGGCATCATCAGGTCGTTGCCGGCGGCGACTTCCTGCTCGGTGGGCAGGTCGTGGCGTTTGCCAATCCAGTCGGTCATCACGATGCCCTGGTAGCCCCAGTCATTGCGCAGCACGGCGGTGAGCAGGTCCTTGTTGTTCATGGAGTAGACGCCGTTGATCTTGTTGTACGACGACATGATGGTCCAGGGATTGCTCTCGCGCACCACACGCTCGAAGCCACGGAGGTAGATCTCGCGCAGGGCACGCGTAGAGACGTTCTCACTCACGCGGGTACGGTCGCTCTCCTGTGAGTTCACGGCAAAGTGTTTGATGCTCACGCCCACGCCCTGGCTCTGTATGCCCTTCACACAGGCAGCACCAATCATGCCCGTCACCAGCGGGTCCTCGCTATAGTACTCGAAGTTACGGCCGCAGAGCGGGTTGCGGTGGATGTTGAGGCCAGGTCCGAGGATGACGTCGCAGCCATACTCCAGCGTCTCGTTGCCAATGGCCCGTCCCACCTGCTCCACCAGTTCGGTGTTCCAGGTGCAGGCCAGGCAGGTGCCTACGGGGAAGCCCGTGGCATAGAAGGTCTGGTCGGTGCCCTCGCGCCTGGCATTGATATGCACGCCGGCAGGGCCGTCGCAGAGTACGGTGGCGGGGATGCCCAGGCGTGGTATGGCCACGGTGATGCCTGCGGCACCGGCCACGAGTTTTTTCTGCTGTCCGAGCATAGCGCCGCTGCCAATGAAGCCGTCGTTGCCACCGCCCACCATCAACTGGGCTTTCTCCTCCAGGGTCATGGCAGCCAATACCTGGTCGATGTTATCTGCACTGAGTCGGGGTGCCTCCTGTGCCGAGGCGAGCATGAATGGAGTTATCATACAAAACAATAAAAGACAATACTTTTTCATAATTGATATTTTATTTCATTCTTCATTCTTCACTCTTCACTCTTCACTTTTCACTCTTCACTCTTCACTTTTCACTTTTCACTCTTCACTTTTCACTGTCCTCCGAGTCTTGAGAAATACTCGATGATGTCTTCCCACGTCTTGAAGGTGTCGGAACCGAAGTGCAGCAGCGTTGCCATGGTGTCGCCCTCTTTCTTCCGGCTGATGAGGTAGTCGCCATAGAGCAGGTCGCGGCGCGGGGTATAGATGGTGTGGCGCCAGGCCGGCACGCTGATATACTCCTCAAGCCATTGTCGGGTCGTTTCGTCGTTTGTTCGTTTATTCGTTTGGTCGATTACTGCTTTGGCTGTTTGTCCGGATGCCTCGCTCTCGTCGGCCACGAAATAGACCTGATAGTCCTCAATAAGCATCCGCACTGCTTTCTGGCTGCTGCTGGCAGGCTTTTCGTATGCATCTTTCAGTGTCTCTATACCTATATATATGATAGGCCGCTCGCGTTTCTCCTGACGGTCGTCAATCCAGCGGATCACGGGCAACACACCGTGCATAAACGAGCGGTCGTCCATGCGGTGCTCGCCATGGAAATGCGTGGCCAGCGGGTAATGCTCGCAAAACATATCGAACGTATCTACCAAGTCGTCACGGTCGCCAAAGAGACCAACGATACGTCCACGCTCCGCGTCAAGGGCCTCACCACTGAGGCCTGCCAGACCCGAGAAGCGATGCTCGGATGCCTGTCGGTATTCTTTCACCAGCGCCTTATCCACATAGAACTGCTGCACGCCGTCCTGTCGCGGGTTCTGGAAGGTCTGCGTGCCCGTCATGCCGTGCTGCTGCATGGTGTCGGCAATGCAGAGCGCGGGGTTCATGCAGATGCGGTCGAAGCCATAGAGTTGCTCAGTGTACATGCCGCCCATCGACGTGCCCAGTATCAGGTTGGGCTTCTCTTTCTCGCACAGTTCATGCAGCAGTGCCATGGCCTCCACGGGATGCACGGACAGGTCGGGTGCAATGACCCTGGCGTTGGGCATCACCGTGCGCAAACGTGTCACCGTGCCCGACTGTCCGGAAGAGCCGAAGCCGTGCACATATAATACCGTTTTCCCCTTCATGAGTTGGGGAAACTGCTTTACATATTGATTCTGTTGTTCCATATTTGCATTACATCCTTGCAACGCTAGGAAGCGTTGCCTACTACTTGCCGCTGCAAAGATAATATTTTTTCCTGATTTTCCATCATATCCCTGCAACTTTTTCGCAGTATGCAACGTCTAACGGATATAAAACAAGAACAATTAAACCCTATAGCGTTATGAAAAGACAAGTTTTTTGTTTAATGACCGTTGTGCTCCTGATGTTTACTTCCTGCGTGAACTGCAACTGGGGCGAGAAGAGAACTCCCAGCAAGACACGTGCCGAGAAGGAGCAAAAGACGGAACCCTTTACGAAGATGGAAGTGAATGTGATGGGCCATGTGAAGATTGTGCAGGGGCAGGCTGACGACTACCGCGTGGTGCTGTCGGCTCCCGACAACTATCTGGACCTGTATGATTTTCATGTTGACGACGGCGAACTGGAGATAGACTTTGTGCGTGACAACATTAATATCGAGTCGGGCAAGGTGAACATCACCGTCTATACGCCCGTGCTTCGTGAACTGGAGAACGATGGCGTTTGCACCATCGAGGCCGACAGTCTGAAGGGCGACATGCTGAAAGTGGACAACGAGGGTGTGGGTGCCATCAACCTGCGAGGCCTCGACATAGACAAGATTGCCGTGGAGTGCTCGGGCATCGGTGGCATCGAACTGCGTGGCGTGGCCAACTGGGTGGACCTGGAGTGCAGCGGCGTTGGCGGCATCAATGCCAAGCACCTGAAGGCACGTCGTGTGAGAGGTGAGGTGAGCGGCGTTGGCGGTATTGAGTGCTATGCCTCCGATTCGCTAAAAGCCAAGGTTACTGGCGTTGGCTCGCTGAAATATGCTGGAAAGCCTGCTCACAAGCAACTGTCTCGTGACGGTGTCGGCAATATTGGTGAACTGTAAAAAAACGGCAATTTGAATTGATTTATGTCAATAAGTTATTAAATTAAAAGAAAAACACGCTAAAAAGTTTGCAACTGTAAGTAAAAGTGCGTAACTTTGCAACGTGTTTTTCATAGTATTAGATTTAAGGTTAACAAAGGTTGGGTCACGGCGGTGACCCTTTTTTTGTTATATACCCCCTTCTTTTTGGGGCAGTCGATATTCCTGTGTATACAGTCTAAATTGTGCGCAGCCGCTCCCCTCCCTTCCGCTCGACCGCTTGCGGGCGCTTGCTACCAGCGGGACGCAAGAAGGGGAGGGGTTGGGGTGGGGTCTGTATCTTACTATCACTGAACAGGTTAGTCACCCCACCCCTGCCCCTCCCCTACAAGGGAGGGGAGTGCCATGCGGCGTCATGCACCGGAAATATCGACTGATCCTTATTTTGTCATAATGAGAAATGATCGGCATCCCGCAGGACGGGGAATTTCTTGCGGAAGGCAGTGAGTCGCTCCATGTCGAGAGACGCTTTGGCGATGCTTTCCTCATTGTCCGGACATGCAGCGATGGTCTTGCCGTATGCATCGATGACCACCGAGCCGCCGCAATAGTGGCAGTTTGGGTCGCTGCCTACACGGTTGACACCTATGACGAAGCACTGGTTTTCCAAGGCGCGGGCCTTGAGCAGCGTGTGCCATACGTCGATGCGCGACGCAGGCCAGTTGGCCACGTAGATGGCGGCATCATAATCCTGGCGAGACGACAGCGGGGTGTCGGCATCAACGGCACTGCTGTTGCGGCTCCATACGGGGAAGCGCAGGTCGTAGCACACCTGTAGCAGGAAGCGCACGCCGCGCCACGCCACGACGACGCGCCTGTTGCCCGGCGCATAGGCATCGGTCTCGCCGGCATAGCCGAAGAGATGACGCTTGTCGTAGTAGTCGTAACTGCCGTCGGGGCGCACGAAGAACAGGCGGTTGTGGTCGGTGGCAATACTCGCGGCAAAGGCGGCATCTTTCTCCTTGGCCTGTGCCTGCAGCCATGAGAGGGGGGAGGAAGGAGGAGGGAGGTGGGAGGATGAGGGAGGCTCCTGTGCCATGAAGCCGGTGGCGAAGGTCTCTGCCAGCACATAGAGGTCGGCACCCGACTGTTTGTCAAGCATCATGGTGAGGTGATTGAGGTTCTCCTCAATATCACCCCACCTGATGTCGTGTTGTATGATAGCGATGGTCATTGACGTCGGCTAATGGTTGTTATGGTCATTGTCCGTGGTCATTTCACCATGACTTTCCTCACCTCGCCGCTGGTGGTGACGATGATGTTCATGCCACTTTGCAGCGACTGTCGGCGTGTGCCCGAGAGGCTGTAGATGCCTGCGGGCAAGGTGCTTGACTCATGGTGCAAGGAAGCGATGCCCGAGGTGTTTACAGGTATGACGCGGCATGCGAGCAGCAGGAACTCGTCGAAGCCTGTGCCGTTGTCAATGAAACTGATGATGTGCTTGCCGCCTTCGGTCACTTCGAATGGCAGTTCCACCAGGCTTGCGCTGGTGAGGTTGGCTGCCGAGTTGCCGTTGGCATTAGGTGTGGCCGACAGTGCCTGTGTGGTTGCCAGGACAGTGTTCTTCGGGCTGATGATACGTCCTTTGTACTGCGGTGTGCCCTTCCATGCGGCCATGGCAAACTCCAGTTTGTAACTGCCCGGCTCCAGGCTGAGCGGGTAAGCGCTTTGTCTGCCGTATTCGGCACTGGTGTTACGCCAGTAGAGGCCCTTGCCCTGCCAGCCGGTAAAGCCGGCCATGGTGCGGGGCCCCTGAGAGTAACTGTTGGGATATTCGTGTATGTCGGTGTTGTCGGTAGCCTGCCATCCTTCGGGCATGGCACCGTTGTTTACGTTGGTGAAGTCGAGCGAATAGGCTGAGACATTGTCGGAGAAGAATGGCTGGATGGTCATGTTCTCGTCGGGCATGGTGAAGGTGACCTCGGTGGCGTTCTTGGCAAAGGCAATGGTCTTGCCCATGGTGTAGTAGACAGAGTTGACCAATCGCAACTCATTCAGGCCGTAGCCTTCGTCGGGATAGACGGTGAGGTGTACGGTCTCGCCCTCAGCAGCCTCGGTGACGTCAGACACCACGCGGCCGTTGTCGGCCTCGCGTATGGTGATGAGGCGCTTGACGGGCTGTGAGCCTGCTGGCACATAGATAATCTGGTCGATAATCATGTTGATGCTGCCGGTGTTGGTCAGCACCAGGTCGTTCTGCCCGCCGTTAAGGTTGGCGGTGAACTTGGCCTTCTGCCAGTTGTTCTTGCCCGCCCGCTGGATGGCCACCTGATAGTCGGTGCCGTTGACGGTGGCTTTGATATTGCCTGCTTTCGATGTGTTGCAGTAGCGCACGTAGATGTCGTACTCGCCGCCTTGGTTGAGCGTGAGTTGGTGGCGCAGGGCTGCCGAGGTCTTCGTGCCTAAGACCACATAGCCCATGCCGGCGAACTCCTGCATGTCGGTGGCCCACCATCCGGAGTGTGTCAGCGCTACGCTGCTCACGTCCTTATAGTCCATGTTCTCTGCCTCGATGATGACCGGTCCTACGTATGGCTCGGGCTGCTGTGGCATTTCCAGTGCCTGCTCGGGCACCATGTCCAGCGCCTCCTCGCGCTCCTTGTCTCCGGTGCAGTTGATGGTCAGGTCGACGCCTCCCATGTGTTTCACAAAGATGGTGAAGGTCTGGTTTTCCTCGTCGTATCTCTTTGTGACGTTCATAGACATGCCGCCTGCTCCGGTGTTGTGTCTCTTCTGGCTTACTGAAGGTGTCTGCGTGACGCCGACGACGACGATGGTGTCTACCTGTGCGGTGGTAGAGTCGCTGCGGTAGTTGTTCAGATAGAAGTTGATATGATCGGCATACTCGCGGATATATGCCGACGAGAGTTTGCCGTAGGCCAGTTTCAGCGTGTCGCAGGTGTTATACTGCAGGGGTATGCTTGCCGACGCACCTTTCTTGGCGTTGAGATAGGAGTAGGGCGTATAGGTGACCAACTGGTTCTTGTATCGGTTGACATAGAGGTCGCCCTTGCTCACCTCCGGATACAGGTTGTTGAAGTCGTTGACCTTCTTTGTCTGGGTGGTGTTCTTGAATGACGACTTCTTCAACTTCGTTGGGATGCCCTTGGCCACCTCGTCATAGTAGCCGATGACGAGCGGTATGGTGCCGTAGCGTCCTGTCTTCTTGAAATAGCAGAGGTTGTCCATCCACTGTCCGTTGCCGCGGTTGAAGGGGTCTGTCTGCTTATAGAGCCCGTCATAGAGGCTGCCCCATGCGGCATACTTGTCTTCATCGCTGCCGCTGCTCATGTCGTTCTGTATGGCAATCTTGATGTTGCCCACCACTTCCTCGCGTGTGGGGATATACATGGCGCCATTGATAACCTGGCGGAACATGTCGAGCCACACGCCCTTGAAGTTGTTGAACATGCCCCAGTTGCGGCGTGTGAAACCGTCGACGGTCGTGTTGCTCAGGTTCTGGAAGTCCTCGGTCCAGATGAGTTCAGGGCCGTCCCACACCGCACCGCCGTTGACGCAGGTCTGCTCCATGACGGTGCCGATGCCTGCTGCACCGGGATATTTCTTGCCATGGTTGCTGCCCAGCACGGCGTCAAGGGCACCGTTCCAGCCGCAGTTGTCGTAGCGCACGCCATAGTTCTTGGCCAGGCCGCTGACAAAGGGTCCGAAGGTGACGCTCTCGTTGGCATACCAGCAACTGCTGGTGGTGTACTTATACAGCCAGAGGCAAGCCTCGGGATAGTCCTTGCAGGCCTGCAGCAACTTGCTGTTGCGCTTCATCATGCCCATGGGGTTGAGGCCGTGGCTCCAGATATTGCCGCAGAACGAGATGGTGAGCATGCCGCCATAGTTATGGTGCATCTCCACCAGTTTGGCAAAGAGCGCGATGCGCGATGGCTGGTTGCTGCTGCTCTCGTCGTCGCTCTCGTCAAAGCCCCAGAACTGCTCGGCGTAGTTCCATCCGAGGAAGTTGGGATAGGTCTTGAAGAAATATTCGAAGGTCTCCATGTCGTCGTCCTGAATATGCGTGTGGCCTCCTGATGCCGGCTGGCATGTGAACCACATGCCGTTGAGTTGGCATACCGTGGCCCATGACTCATAGGTGCGCACGGCGCAGCGTGGCATGCGGTACATGTTGGTGTCTTTGTCGTACTGGCACGACAGCGACAGGTTCATGCATACGAACGGCCGGATGTCTTCGGGTATGAGGTTGATAATCTTCTGCGGGTCGGCACTGTTCCATACGTCAATATGTACGAGCCATAGCGGATGCTGGTTGTCGATGGGCCGGCGCTGCTGGGCCGATACTGTCTGTGCCGTTGTGAGTAACAACAGGGCGAGTAATAACTGATAAATCTTTCTAAACATATTCTTAGGTTTTTTATTCTTGCTTCTTCTTAGGTTTTTTAATCTTGCTTTTGGGCCGAGACGGAGCCTCTCCGCCGATTCTGCTGCAAAGTTACAAAAAATAAATGATAATTAGATTTTGATTATGTCTCATTCTTTTAAGAAAACGTTCATGGGGGTTGACAATAACTAAATTTTATAAAATTATGCGCTCAAACAACAATTGTTTCACGGAAAATGTGTACCTTTGCACTTCAAATCAATAGGAAAAAGATTGAAATGGGAAAAATTATTGCATTAGCAAATCAGAAAGGCGGCGTGGGAAAGACCACGACCACCATTAACCTGGCAGCATCGCTGGCCACGCTGGAGAAGAGCGTGCTGGTGGTGGATGCCGACCCGCAGGCTAACGCTTCGAGCGGACTGGGTGTCGACCTGAAAGAGGTGGACTGCTCGCTCTACGAGTGCATCATTAATCATACGGACGTGCGCGAGGCCATCTATACCACCGACATCGAGGGGCTGGACATCATTCCCAGTCACATTGACCTGGTGGGTGCAGAGATAGAGATGCTGAACCTCGACAACCGTGAGCGTGTCATCAAGAAACTGCTCGAGCCCATCCGCAACGAGTACGACTATATCCTCATCGACTGCTCGCCATCGCTGGGACTCATCACGGTGAACTCGCTGACGGCCGCCGACTCGGTCATCATACCCGTGCAGTGTGAATACTTCGCACTGGAGGGCATCTCGAAACTGCTCAACACCATCAAGATCATCAAGTCGAAACTGAACCCGAAACTGGAGATAGAGGGCTTCCTGCTGACGATGTACGACTCGCGCCTGCGTCTGGCCAACCAGATCTACGACGAGGTGAAGCGCCACTTCCAGGAACTGGTGTTCAAGACCGTTATCCAGCGCAACGTGAAACTATCGGAGAGCCCCTCGCACGGTCTGCCCGTCATCCTCTATGATGCCGACTCGACCGGTTCGAAGAACCATCTGGCATTGGCAAAGGAAATCATTTCAAGGAATTAAGAATTAGAAAATGGCAGTTAAGAAGAAATTTGACAAGAGTGTTTTAGGACGCGGACTGGACGACATAGGCAACGGACGCGGACTGGACGCCCTGATAGATACGAGCGAGGTAAAGACGCAGGGGTCGTCGAACCTCAACGAGATACCTATCGACCAGATAGAGCCTAACCCCGACCAGCCCCGAAGGGAGTTCGACCCCACGGCCATGCAGGAACTGGCTACCAGCATACAGAACATGGGCATCATCGCACCCATCACCCTGAGACAGGTGAGCGACAACCGCTATCAGATTATTGCTGGCGAGCGGCGATGGAGGGCATCGCAGATGGCCGGGCTGACTACCATTCCCGCCTATATACGCACCGCCAACGACGAGAGCGTGATGGAACTGGCACTGGTGGAGAACATCCAGCGCGAGGACCTGAACGCCATAGAGATAGCACTGGCCTACGAGCATCTGGCCGAGCAGAGCGGCATGACACAGGAGAAGATCAGCGAGCGCGTGGGCAAGAGCCGCACCGCCGTGACCAACTATATGCGCCTGCTGAAACTGCCCGCACAGATACAGATGGCCTTGAAAAACCATGAGATAGACATGGGCCATGCCCGTGCACTGCTGTCGCTGGACTCGCCCTCGATGCAGTTGAAAGTCTTTAAGGAGGTGCAGAAAAACCAACACTCCGTGCGTAAGGTGGAAGAGATGGTGCAGGCATTGAAAAACGGCGAAGACGTGCAGTCTGTGCGCAAGCGCATCGCGTCGAAGACACCGCTGCCTGCCGACCTCAACGCCCACAAGCAACGACTGAGCGAACTGCTTCAGGCCAAGGTGCAACTCACCTGCTCTCCCAAGGGCAGCGGGAAAATAAGCATCGCCTTCAACAGCGAGGAAGACCTGAGGAGAATTATGGGGCACATCGCTAGTGAAGAGTGAAGATTTTCTTTTAGTCGCTACGCTTTGTAAAAGCGGCAAAGGCGAGCGACTACCGCTGTAGAGTGACGATGAAAGGTATGAGAAGGAAAACGGACAATATGAGAGGGTGGATGGTACTGGTACTATTCACTGTTTACTGTTCGCTGTTCGTTAGCCGCGCAGCGGCGCAAGACGTGGTGACCGACTCCATCCATGTTGTCGACTCCATATACGATGCCATACCGCTGGATACGGTTGTCGTCATTGACGAGAAAGACATGGACTTCGTCATTGACGAGAAAGACATGGACTTCGTCGGCGACACCCTGCAAGGCTCGCTCCAAGAGGCATCCTCTGTCATCGTCAAGAAGAAACCTAAGAGGATGAAGGCCAAGCGCGACTGGGACACGTGGAAGCCCGACCCGCAGCGGGCACTATGGCTGGCACTGGTCATCCCCGGCGGCGGACAAATATACAACCGCAAATACTGGAAACTGCCCATCGTCTATGGCGGCTTCGTGGGCTGCATCTATGCCATGACGTGGAACAACATGATGTATAAGGACTATTCACAGGCCTATCTCGACATCATGGACGACGACCCGGGGACGGCCAGTTACAACCAGTTCCTCCACCTGGGCAGGCAGATTACATCGGCTAACGAAGATCGCTACAAGCAGATATTCAAAAGCCGTAAAGACAAATACCGCCGCTGGCGCGACCTGAGTTTCTTCTGCCTGGTAGGTGTCTATGCCATCTCGGTGATCGATGCCTACGTCGATGCCGAACTGTCGTCCTTCGACATCTCCAGGGACTTGAGCCTGAAAGTGAGGCCCACGGTCATCGGCAGCAAGGCTCCTGTCAGTCCGCTCTACGCCACGTCGCTGGGCGTGAACTGCAGCATAAACTTCTGAAATGGGAAATAAGAAATGAGGAATAAGAAATATATACATGTCAACGACAAACGGGCTGTGCAGAGTCTGTTCATGGCTCTTTGTCTGCTGCTCTTGCCTGCCATGGTGCATGCGCAGATAACGGTGGTGGACGACAACACCACCGACGACGAGATTGAGGTGGTCGACGAGATGGGCAACGAGGAAGAGATAGAATTCCCCGAGGCCATGACCTACGAACTGGACAGTCTGATGAACCAGTATATGACCAAGACCTATCTGACAGCCGACAATGACTGCCGGATGAAGGACGAGAACCCCACCTTCGGCCGAGAGGTGTATATCGACCGCCTGCAGCGCATGCCCACCATCATGGAGATGCCCTATAACGAGGTGGTGCAGTCGTGCATCGACCGCTACACCGGCAGGCTGCGCCGCACGGTGAGTTATATGCTGGGTGCCTCGAATTTCTATATGCCATTCTTCGAGGAGGCTTTGGAGACGTATCAGATGCCGCTGGAACTGAAATACCTGCCCATCATCGAGTCGGCGCTCAACCCCACGGCCACGTCACGCGCCGGAGCCGGCGGTCTGTGGCAGTTTATGATTACCACAGGAAAGATGTATGGCCTGGAAGTGAACAGCCTCATCGACGAGCGACGCAACCCGGTGAAGGCTTCCTATGCTGCCGCCCGCTATCTGCGCGACCTTTACAAAATCTTCGGCGACTGGAACCTGGTCATCGCCGCCTATAACTGCGGACCGGAGAATATCAACAAAGCCATACGGCGGGCCGGCGGCGAGAAAGACTACTGGAAAATCTATCCCTACCTGCCCAGGGAGACACGCGGCTATGTGCCGGCCTTCATCGCTGCCAACTACGTGATGAACTACTACTGC
This sequence comes from Prevotella sp., assembly GCA_017455845.1. Taxonomy (GTDB): domain Bacteria; phylum Bacteroidota; class Bacteroidia; order Bacteroidales; family Bacteroidaceae; genus Prevotella. The sequence continues at coordinate 22,351 of JAFSYY010000020.1, forward strand.
GAGCACAACATCTGCCCCATGAGCAGCCAGTTGCCTGCCAAGACCGATACCGTCATGGTAGACCGCAACGTGGCTTTCGCGCAGATAGCCGAGGTCTGCGGCTTCGACATGCAGATGCTGCGTGCCCTGAACCCGGAATACCGGCGCGACATCGTTCCTGGAGCCACCAAGCCGTCGCCCATACGTCTGCCGATGAACGATGTGCCACGCTTCATCGACATGCAGGACTCGGTATATGCCTTTGATGCCGGTATGCAGAAGCGTCTGGAGGTGGCGGTGGAAGAGCCTGTGGTCACCAAGGCGTCGAGGCGTGGTGGTGCACGCGGCAGCAAGTACCACACCGTGCGGCGGGGCGACACCCTTGGCAGCATTGCCAAGAGAAACAAGACCACCGTTGCCAAACTCAAACGACTGAACGGCATCCGTGGAAACAATATCCGAGCCGGGCAGAAAGTCAGGGTGAGGTAAAAAAACGACCTGTGCGTTCCAAATGGGATGAAAAGTCAGACCGCCGGAGTATCAAAACTGTATACACTTAGTGTTCCGGCTGTATACAACTTGTATTCGGCCGGAATACAGTTTGTATACAGCCGGAATACATTTTGTATACAGCCTGAATACAAGTTGTATTCGGCCGGAATACAAAAACAGCACGAAAAATAAGAGACTTTTTTGTGGAATGAAACATTTGCCATAGACTTATGAAACGTTTGAGAACAGGCAAATGAAAAATATGTGGTAACTTTGCAGCAAAATTTACTTAAATATTGCCGCAATGAACCAAGAAGCAAAAGGTTTTTACAAACTATCATGGGTGCAGCGCATCGGTTTCGGTGCTGGCGACCTGGCGCAGAACCTGATCTATCAGACCATCTGCATGTATCTGCTGTTCTTCTACACCGACGTCTATGTGCTCGGTGGCGACGCAGCCAAATCGGCAGGACTGGCAGGAACGATGTTCCTCATCGTCCGCCTCGTTGACGTGGTGTGGGATCCCCTCGTAGGCACGTTTGTAGACAAGCACAATCCTGCGTGGGGCAAATATCGCTCCTACCTGGTCATGGGAGGCATACCCCTCACCGTCCTGGCCATCCTCTGTTTCTGGGACGGCTTTGCACCCAGCATCATCTATGCCTATATCACCTACGTGGGCATGTCGATGCTTTATACCTTAATAAATGTGCCATACGGCGCACTGAACTCTTCGCTGACACGCGACACCAACGAGATTACCATCCTCACCTCCGTCCGTATGTTCATGGCCAATGTGGGCGGCCTCTGCGTGTCGGCTGGCGTGCCCATCATCGTGGCCTTGTTTGCACAGTCCGACTCGCTGCCTATCGAGATGGCACTGTTCATGGGCCTGGGCTCGCTGCCGTCGTTTATCTTCATGCCCCTCGTGCCGGTCATCAAGCGCAAGGTGGGCAAGAAAAACATGTTCTATATCTTCCTCTCCGTTGCCATCCTCGGCATGGCCATGCTCTACATCATCAGCCGCATGGGTACGGTGAAGGAGAACATCATCCTCGTCTATATCGCACAGTTTATCAAGTCCACGGGCGTTATCGTGGCTACCGGATATATGTGGGCACTCATTCCCGAGGTTATCTCATACGGTGAGTTTACCACCGGCCGCCGCATCTCGGGCATCGTCAACGCCCTCACAGGCATCTTCTTCAAGGCCGGCATGGCCCTGGGCGGCGTGGTGCCCGGCTTCGTACTGTGGCTGGTCAACTACAAGCCTGTCTCTGAGGCCAGCAACCTGCCGAAAGACTCGCACGCCTGGTTCCTCACCATGCTCATCTTCTCGCTCGTGGGCCTCGCACTGCTGCTTTTCTGCTTCTCGCAGACCAAGGAGCGTGTGGTGATGGACGAGAAGGAGACGAAGAACGTGAAAGTCTCCGACCTCTGGACAGAGTTCATGCGCAACCGCCCCTTGCGCGTCATCGCCCTCTTCTTCATCACTGCCTTTGCCATGATGTCGGTAGGCAATGCTGCCGGGGCCTACTTCATGAACGATATGGAGGTGCTCGACCCGCAGGTGCAGGAAGGCATCCGCTGGCTGGTTTGTGTCATCCCCGCCATCCTGCTGCTCGTGGCTATGTATATCATCTCGAAGTATGAACTCAGCGACGAACTGGTTGACAAGATCAACAAGGAGATAGAGAAGCGCCAGAACACCGCAAAATAATTATTATTTAATTAATCTTCAATTTTCAATCTTCAATTTTAAATTTTCAATCTTAGTATGAAACCAAGATACCTGTTCCCCAGCGACTATATGGCCGACCCTGCGGCCCATGTGTTTAACGGCAAGTTGTACATCTACCCTTCTCACGACCGTGAGTGCGACAACGTGTTCGACGATGACGGCGGCCACTTCCAGATGCGCGACTACCACGTGCTCTCGTTCGATGACATTGAGAACGGCCCTGTGACCGACCACGGCGTCATCCTCGACCAGGACCAGGTGGCCTGGGTGGAGAAGCAGATGTGGGACAGCGACGTGGTGGAGAAAAACGGCAAGTACTATCTTGTCTTCTCGGCCAAGGACTATAACGGCGAGTTCCATCTCGGCGTGGCCGTTGCCGACAAGCCCGAGGGCCCGTTCATCCCTCAGGAACACCCCATCCGCGGTGCCTATAGCATCGACCCCTGTGTGTTCAAGGATGACGACGGCACCGTCTACTGTTACTACGGCGGACTGTGGGGTGGACAGTTGCAGTGGCATGTGCCCCTAAGCGTCAGGCCTGTACAGCAGCCCGACACCGAGGCAGCACCGGCCGGACACGTGGACATTGGCCATGCCTCTGACAAGAAGACCGAACTATGGGCACCTGCCGACGCTCCTGCCTTGAGCAGTTACGTGGCTCGTATGACAGACGATGTGCTGCAGTTCACCGAGGCTCCGCGCTCCGTCGTCATCCTCGACAAGGACGGTCAGCCCCTGAAGGCCAGCGACCCGCACCGCTTCTTCGAGGCTTCGTGGATGCATAAGTATAAGGGAAAGTATTATTTCTCCTATTCTACCGGCGACAGTCACTTCCTCTGCTATGCCACTGGCGACAACCCCTACGGCCCCTTCACCTATCAGGGCATCATCCTCGACCCCGTGGTAGGATGGACCACCCACCACTGCATCGTAGAGTTCAAGGGCCAGTGGTATCTGCTCTACCACGACTGCGTGCCCTCCAACGACATCACCCATCTGCGTTCGCTGAAGGTACAGCGCCTGTTCTATAATGAAGACGGCACCATCCAGAAGGTTGTCAATGAATAACTGAACTGCTGGTTGCTCATTACCCAAAGTACTCTCCGTCGCCCTGCTGGTCGTTGCTGCTGCCGTCGAAGCAGTGTGTGCAGACGTGGGTCTTGGGAAGGCCTATCGATTCGATGAGGTCTTCCAGACGGGCGAACTTCAGCGAGGTGAGACCCAGACGGCGGGCTATCTCGTCAACCATGCGCTTGTATTCGGGCGTGTCGCTCTGTGAGTATTTGTCGAGGTTGGTCTTGTCGTCGCCCTCAAAGTCGCGGATGATGCGGCGGGTGATGAGTTCCAGGTCGCTCTGGCTGTTGGTGAAGCCGATGAACGGACAGCCATAGACCAGCGGGGGACAGGAGATGCGCACATGCACCTCCTTGGCACCGTTCTGCACAAACTCGCGCACATTGTCGCGCAACTGCGTGCCACGCACGATGGAGTCGTCGCAGAACACCACGCGCTGATCTTTCAGCAGGGCGGCGTTGGGTATCAGTTTCATCTTTGCCACCAGGTCGCGGCGTATCTGACTGCCGGGTGTGAACGAGCGGGGCCAGGTGGGTGTATATTTCAATACGGCCCGCTTATAGGGAATGCCTGAGCCTTCGGAATAGCCCAGAGCCATGCCGACACCCGAGTCGGGGATGCCGCATACGAGGTCGGCCTCCACGTCGTCTTTCTCGCCGAGCATGCGGCCGTTCTTCTCGCGTACATATTCTGTATTGATACCCTCGTAGCATGAGGCGGGGAAGCCGTAATAGACCCACAGGAACGAGCATATCTGACAGCGTTTGAAGGCGGGCTGCAGAACCTCGAGGCCTTCGGCATGCAGTTTTACTATCTCGCCCGGGCCAAGGTCGCGCACGGGTTTGTAGTCCAGGTTGGGGAAACTGGTGGTCTCGCTGCTCACGGCGTAGGCTTTCACACAGTCGTCGGTACCTATGGGCGACAGTTGGTGCACCTCTTTGCGCCCGATGACGATGGGTGTGCGACCCAGGTAGTCGCGTGCGGCAATGATGCCGTCCTCAGTGAGGATGAGCATGGAGCACGAGCCCTTGATCTTCCGGTACACCAGGTTGATGCCCTCAACGAACGTGCTGCCCATGTTGATGAGCAGTGCCACGAGTTCGGTCTGGTTCAGGTTGTTGGCGCTCTGCTCGCTCAGGTGCATGCGCTGTGCCAGCAGTTCGTCGGCAATAGCCCGCAGGTTGTTGATCTTCGCCACGGTGACCACGGCATAGCGGCCCAGGTGTGAGTTGATGATGATAGGCTGCGGGTCGGTGTCGCTGATGACGCCCAGGCCCTGAGAGCCTGCAAACTCATGCAGTTCGTCTTCGAACTTTGAGCGGAAATAGTCGCGCTCCAGCGAGTGGATGCTCCGTGAAAAGCCTTTCTCCTTGTCGAAGGTTACGAGTCCTGCTCGTTTGGTGCCGAGATGTGAGTTGTAGTCTGTGCCGTAAAACAAGTCGTTTACGCAGTCACGTGTGGATATGGTTCCGAAAAATCCGCCCATTGTTATTGTTGTTTGTTGGTTTGCGGGTGCAAAGGTACATATTTTTAGTGAAAAGTGAAGAGTGAAGAGTGAAAAATTTGCTTCCGCTACAGATTTTTTTTGATTAAGATGCTCTTTGCGGTAGCCGCTCGGCTTTGCCGCTTTTACAAAGCGTAGCGACTAAAAGAAATTCTTCACTCTTCATTCTTCACTCTTCACTTTTATGTCAAGCACCTGGTTGCAATAGTCCACCACGGCAGTGCGGTGGGTGACGAAGATGATGGTGCGGCGATGGTCGCTGAGAATATTTTCCAGCACCTTGCGCTCGGTGTCGGCATCGAGGGCACTGGTAGCCTCGTCGAGCAGGAGGATGCTGCCCGGACGGAGCAAGGCACGGGCGATGGCGATGCGCTGCGCCTGCCCCTCGCTGAGACCGCCGCCCTGCTCGGAGAAACGGGTGTTGAGGCCGTCGGGCAACTCTGCGACAAAATCGGCACAGGCCAGGCTGAGTGCCTCGTGCATCTGCGCATCGGTGGCAGCGGGGTTGCCCAGCAAGAGGTTCTCGCGCAGGGTGCCGCTGAGCAGGGTGTTGCCCTGCGGCACGTAGACGAAGTTGCAGCGATGGAGGGGGGTGAGTTCATAGTTCATAGTGCATAGTTCATAGTTCATAGTGCATAGTGCATGGTTCATAGTTGGCTGTGCGCTCGACTTTGCCGCTTCGCTTGTCGAGGAACTATAAATGGTAACCTTTCCTTCCTGCGGCTTCACCAGTGCCAGCAGCAGGCGGATGAGGGTGGTCTTGCCCGCTCCCGTCTCGCCCATGATGGCGGTACATGAGCCCGGTTTGAAATCAAAAGAAAAATGATTCAGTATCGCAGCAGGACTATCCTCGCACCTCGCACCTCGCACCTCGTGCCTCGCACCTCCATACCAGAAGGTGACATCGTCGAAGCGGATGCCACAGGGGGCGGGCAGAGGCTGCGGGTCGCCCTGCAGTTCCTCGGGTATCTCTTCCAGTTCCATGAGTCGCTCGGTGGCCGTAAACACGCTGACGAAGGTAGGCACCAGGCGTGCCAGTTCGCGTGCCGGCCCCTGTATCCTGTTCACCAGTTGCAGGAAGGCAGTCATGCCGCCGAAGGTCAGCGTGCCGGCACTCATCCGCAGGGCACCCCACAGGAAGGCGATGAGGAATCCCAGCGAGAAACCGAAGTTAAGGAAGAAATTGCTGGCCACGGAGAACATCGTGCGGCGGCGCACCCACTGGCGCAACACCTGCTGCGTGCCGGCCAGGCGGTCGAGCATCTGACGGTTGGCTTCCATCGTCTTCACCAGCATGCGGTGCTGCATGGTCTCGGTGAGCAGGCTCTGTATGCGGCTGTCAGTGTCGCGCACCTTCCGTGTGTATTTCCTCATATAAGCCACGTAGATACGGCTCACCAGGATAAAGAGGGGCAGGATGGCCACGGTGATACATGCCAGCCACACGTCCATCTGCAGCAGATAGACGAAGGCACCGATAAACATGGCCACGGTGCTGAGCGTCGACGGCAGCGTCTCGGTAAGGAAGGTGACCACTGTCCTCACGTCCTGCTCCAGGCGGTTGATGATGTCGCCGCTGTGCATGGCCTCGCGACCGCGCCACTCCGAGCGTAGCAGGCGTGCCAGGATGCGCTGCTGCATGACGTTCTGCGCCTTCACGCCGAGGATGTTCTTGATCCACACTCGCGAGATGCCCACTGCAAACTCGCCCAGGATGAGCAGAGCCATGACGGCGACAGCCCAGAAAAGTGAAGAGTGAAGAGTTGAGAGTGAAGAGTGAAGAGTGAAGAATTTGCTTCCGCAGAAGTACTTGCGGCAAACCCTTTGGCGGCAATGTCGATGGCCCGTTGCATAGCCCATACCGAGGCCAGGCTGAGCGCCACGCCCAAGAGCCCTATGGTCGCATTGAGTATGGCCTGCAGGCGGTTGCCCTTCAGTGCCTTCCACAACCAGCGGAAAATCTCTCTCACCGTATAGTGGTTCTCTGGTATCTGAAATATTTTTCTGAGGTTCACAGTGCAAAATTACGAAAATCTTACCTGCCCGCCAAACAATTCCTTTGCTTTTTTGTCATTTACGAGAAAAATGCTTATCTTTGCAAACTCAACAAAACATTTTTGCTCTGTTGTTGGGGTGTTATAATTTGAATATTACTATGAATAGGAATGTGTTAATTACGCAGACTGCGTGAAATACGCACTGCACCATAAAGGCTTCGATGCCGATGACTTCGAGAATACCACATGCGTGTCTACTATCGTCGGGTGGCTAATCCCTTGACAATTTTCAAGACCCTCAAAAAGGGGGTATCATTATCCCTGTTGTAGATGCCGGGTTCGTGTGACTTGCAGGCGGCAACGCGGCTGTCGTGCTCTTAGGCGTTAGCGATGACAGTGTCCAGGTGCGGATATACGACCCTGTGAAAGAATGTGTAGAAGACCGAACCGCACAGGCTTTCCTGGAGGCATGGGGGTAGGGCTGGTGGCCTGTGTACCACGGCCTTTGTCAACGACGGAACTTATACGCCAAAGTTGTTGGACCTGACATACGTGGAACTGCCCGACGGACAGGACGAACTGCTGGAGGCCATGGCAGAGAATGCCCACGACATGTGGGCCAGGGAGCGTCAGAGCGAGGGGTGGACTTACGGACCTGAACGCAACGACCAGTTGCTGGAAACACCTGACATGGTGCCATACGCCCCCGTTGACACGCATGAGATAGAACTGCCGCCTCATCTTGATGACCTTATAGAGACCATGGCAAAGAATGTGCATGAGGTGTGGGCGCAGACGCGCCAGCGGCAAGGGTGGGTCTATGGCCAGCAGCGAGACGATGCCCGTAAATGGCATCCATGCTTAGTGCCATACGAGGAACTGACCGACGACGAGCGCGAATATGACCGAAACACGGCCGTTGAGACCCTGAAACTAATCATGAAGATGGGCTTTACTATCCAACCGGCCGCTGAGATCAGTATTAACCATTAATATTGGAGTAATGTGAATTCATCGCAGAAGTATAAGTATTTTGCCTTTATCAGTTACAGTTCCAAGGACTTGGAGTGGGGCAAGCGGGTGCAGCGCAAACTGGAGCACTATCGCATGCCCGCTACGCTGTGCAGCGAACATGGGTGGGAACGGACACCCATCAAGCCGGTGTTCTTTGCTCCGACAGACATCCAGCCAGGAGGCCTGACAGCCGAGATACAGGAGCGGCTGCGCGCCTCGCGGAATCTGATTGTCATCGGCTAGCCCAACTCTGCCCAGTCGGAATGGGTGGGCAAGGAGATTGAGTTCTTCCACCAAATATGAAAACATCTACCGCTGGCAGTGGCTGAACAAGGAGCGGGCCTACGTGCAACTTGTCTCGAAACTGCTTGGCGAAGTGTCGGAGGACGTACTCATTTCTCTTATTAATATCGGCAGTATGAAAAGTGGAATGAAGGACTACAAGCAGTCATACGAGTACTACCAGCAGGCAAAGGAGATGGCTGAGAAACTCTTTTCGCCAGACGACCCCATGTTTGCTCATGTCTACAGCGGCTTGGGAGTATGCTATTCTAACTTAGGCGAACTCGACAAGGCAATAGAATGTCATACCTTAGCCCTCAATATAAGAAAGAATGCCTACGGAGATACCCATCCCATTTTAGGGGGAGTCTTCAACAACTTGGCAATGGCGTATTACAAGACTGGAGATTTCTCCTTAGCCAAAGACTACTACGACAAGGCCGTCAAAATATGGGCTGACGCATACGGCGAGGACAACAGTAGGTTTGTAACCCTATATGGAAACATTGCGTTGATGTATGTAGAACAAGGGGAGATAGACACCGCAATAAGATACTATGAGGAAGCCTTGCGCGTGTCAAAAAAACTATATGGAGACGACAGCCCCATTACCGAGGAAGTGCTGCCCAGCCTGTACTCGGCTCTGGAGAGTCTGGTCAATCAATCGCCGACAGAAGAGAACAAAAAAAGACTGGCAGACTTCATGGCCGACAAAGTACCGGCGTGTATTGTCATCAGTGGTGGCCCTGCATACGAACAAGGTCTGAGGGGGAAATGTGTGGTAATGGAATATTGCGGATGGACGATAGATAGCGGCAAGGCCATGTTCCATCTCGTCGCGCCGACGGCAGGAAAACCTAAGGATATTGCACTCATGCACGACGGGAAGATAGACAACTATCACTTTGAAGACAGGATAGGCGTTCGGTGGGTGCTCTGGATTGTATCCGCTGAGAGGAAACAAGAGATGATGGCCGAGTATAGGAAATGGAAGAAATGATGAAAATGGTTTACAATTTTTCAGACCCCTGTTTTTGTGGTAAAAAAATCTGACGTATGGATGATTTACGCTAAAGCGTCACTATGAAAAACAGATAAAAACCAGGAAAAAAGATAAAAACATCTTTTCCGCAAACTTTTTCTCTTAAACAACGGGTTTGCCCTAATTTTTTTTGTTCTAACTTGATAGAAAATGAAAGATCATGACTCTATAAAAGTGAAACAATCGTTGCTTTTAGTTTGATTACCCCAAAAATATTAGTAATAATTGTCATTTTTTTAGAAAATTATTTGCAATAAAGAATTTTTTTATTACTTTTGCATTTGGAATCGGGAGAAATCCGGTTTCGTTGATGCATACGCTTATTATTTCGCACTTGACTGAAAAGACCTAGGAAATCTGTTTTGGAATAGTTCGATTTAAGAAGCAGAGGGAAGCCTGAAATGGCATTCCTTCCACACAACCATTTGCTATGCACACGCTTTGGCGTGGTTGTATTCTTATAAATGTGTGGAGGGGTTCCAATTTCCTAGGTCTGCCCCTTAGGTCAAGTGCATAGGGATGGCCACGCCATTCTTGTGTCCTTATGGTAGCAAGATCCTGCGCCGGACCGGCTGCTTTGTGCCCTGACCATTGCATCCTCTTTCATTATGTTGGAAAAAGGGCGCAACCGACAAACCCTGTGGGGAGGGTGTACGGCCGCTAACCCAAAAACTTGTTGCTAAACGATACATGATTGCCTAAAATTTACTACCTTTGCGGTATGAATCTAAACAGTAACATAAATATGTACGAAGGCCTTG
>JAFSYY010000021.1 GCA_017455845.1 Prevotella sp.
CCCTGACCATCTTCGGGAATCTGTTCACAACGGTCTCAATAGGAACCATTCGTACCTTCATGATGGATTCGTGAAGGCTCGTGGTCATGTTTATGATAAAGGGGAAAAAGTGGTGGGTGAGGGTGCTGCTGGTACTTATCACTTACCACTTCTCACTTCTCACTTCTTTGTCTGCTCCACGCGTCCTGCCCCAGCAGCAGGCCGAGCATTTCTGTCGTCTGATGGTGAGCGACGGCGAGGGAGCCGTCTACCCTCTCTCCGTCTATGCCAGGAACCTCACACGCTATCTCTTCGGCACAACGGACTACGGTCCGTACTCTGCCCAGCAGGTGCTCACGGGCTATATCTTCTTCTACGACGACTGGGCGCAGGAGCCGCTGTCCTCGCGCGACGGCTTCGAACTGATCTCCGAACTGCACAGCGGTGCCACGCTGCGCATCTTTCCGCATAAGCAGCAGTCAATTCACAATTCTTTGACGAGCAAAGCGGCAGAGCCGAGCGCACAATTCACAATTCACAATTGCCAGTGGTATGCCCCGACCGCCCATATTCCTGAGAGCGTACCCGCCGAGCATCGCCGTTATATGCACGATGTGTTCACCCGTCTGAACGGTGAGGTGCAGGCCGGCAACTGGGCTGTCGTCGACGCCTACATAGACCGTATGATGCAGTATCAGTGCCAGTATGGTGGCAACCGTCAGGCCTCGCAGCCGTCGCTCTTCCACATTATTGGCATCTTTTCCGTTATTTCTATTTCAATACTTGTCATCCTATGCCATTCACGCATAAAGCAACTATTGACTTCTAACTCCCTCTAACTCCTTCTAACTCCTTCTAACTCCTTCTAACCTAAGCCCGCTTGGGGTTCTTGGGAAACCAGCCCTTCTCCACACGTTTCTTCTGTTCGAAGAGTTCACCGATGCCCCAGAGAGCCGACGCGCCGAAGACACCGACAATGGCAGAAAGTATGGTGTTCTCGATGAACAAAGCCCAGGCGATGCAGGCTATCCCAATAATAAGATACACTACCCAGGGTCTGGTGCCCCAGTAATACTCCGTCTTGATGACGATGGGATGCCAGATGCCTATGGTCAGGAAGGTGGCAATGGCTATAATGATTCCCGTGAAATACATTTAGAAAATTAAAAAAATGAATAATTATAAAATTAAAAGGCACGCTTATTCGGCAAAGATGTCGTAGTCTTTGTTGTAGGCCGGCGACTGTATGGACAGGAGGTTGAGCACAGAATGGAAGATATAATGCTGCTCGAGGACTGCCGGCAGTTCATCTTCCGACGACGATGCGGATGCTCCCACCGTCGCTGACGGGTGCTCGCCAGACACCCGTTTGTAGTTTCTGAAGTGCTCCGATGTCCATACAAGGAAAGGTATCTCATACTGCACGCTGGGTGCCAGTTTCATTGGAAGGCCGTGCATGAACATCTTGTTCTCGCCAAGCGATTCGCCATGGTCGGAAATAAAGATCATGGCGCTATGCCAATTGTCCATCGCCCGCAGGGTGTTGATGAGACCGTCTAAGAGGAAGTCGGTGTAGACTATCGTGTTGTCGTAGGCGTTCACCAGCATGCCGAGGTTTTTCTGTCCCTCCTCCACATTCTGTGCCACAGGCTTGAAGGTCTCAAACTCCTTAGGATATTTGCTGGCATAGTTAGGGCCGTGGCTGGTGCTGGTATGCAGGATGATGAGCACTTTGTTTTTCTTGCTTGACTCAATACGCTGGCGAAGCCCGGCAAAGAGAATACCGTCGCAGTCTGTCACCACGTCGGGATACAGGTCACGGAGGTCGTTGTCAGAGAGATATTCGTCGATATGTATAGGCGGCTCTCCCCAGTTCGACGTGCGCCACGACACGTCGACGCCGGTCCTAAAGGCATAGTTGGGCAGCAACTCATACAGGTCGTCGCTGTTGACGGGCTCAAGGATAGCCTTGGTGCCGGCGGTGGTATAGGTGGCACACGACTGGGCCTGATACACCCTCAGCCCCTCCTGCCTGGACAGCAGCGGGTTGGTAGGCCGCCCATAGCCGTAGAGTTGGAAGTTGGCTTTCCTGGCCGACTCGCCGATGACGAGCACCACGACGGCCTTCTCGTCGTCGGTGATCCTGCCGTCGGGCAGTTTGATTTCCTCAGCCTGCTTGTCGTGCTCGCTGCTCATCAGCCGTACAGTGTTCACCAGATAGGACCAAGGCTGCAGCAGGCCGCCCAGTTCTGTATCGTGCTGACTGATCCACAGTGTCTGGCTGATATTCGCCAGGGCTATCGCAAGGATGAGAGCCAACGAGCATCCGCAGGCAACAGCCATCTTCTTCGCCTTGCCGAAGACCACGGGCTGCAACAGGCACCACAAGGCAGGGAGCACGCCAAAGACAAAGATAAACAGCCAGAGCGACCAACTGAAGAATCCCGATGCCTCTGAATATCTGGTATTGAACACGTTGCCAACGGTTGTCTCGTCCATCATCACACTGTAGGTAATGATGAAATAGACTGCCGTGGCATTAATGACCGAGAGAATGGCAAGGAGGATACGCCCTACCCTTCTCATCAGAAACATGACGAGATAGGTCATCATGAAGTTTGCGGCCAGCATGATAACAACGAGCGATGCCAGCAGGAATATCTTCCCGCTGGCATTTTCATTGGTATTGTCGACGACATAGTTAAAGAAAGGGATGTTGTATGACAATAATGTCCATACGCTGACAATACAGGAAAAAACGAAAAGGGAGATGGGGGGTAACTTACGTATCATAATTCAAGATCTTTTTACTGGCATAGATAAACAACACGCACGGCGTAAGAAAACCGATGATGCTACCCACGAACACATCGAACAGGAAATGCTGGGAGAGGTAGATACGCGAGTAGCCGCCCAGCGCAGCAAGCGTCAGCAGAAATAGCATCAACAGATTAAACAATATGCAGTTGAAAATCAGTTTATGCCTTTGGTTTCTTTCGCTCAGAGACCGTGCTTTACGATTATAATTGTATGCCAGAAGCAATGCACAGCAAGTCATGAAGATGAAAAACGTAGAGGTGTGGCCTGAGGGGAAGGAATTACTATGGTGCAAGGTGATGCCTTCCACCACAGGAAGAGTCACGTCCGGATAGTTCTCGAACACGCTGGCAGGACGGGCGGCAATGAAAAAGAACTTCAATATCTGTACGATAGCCCCGCCCAACAGTTCACACAAGGCATAGAACACCGTTATCTTTATCTTCTTCCACAAGATGGGTAGCAGCGCCAAAGCAAATAATGGCCATTCCGCCAGCATGGAATAGTATTTGAAAAACGTGTCTTCCAAACTGGTGTGATATGAATTCAAGAGCAGATGAAGTGCCTCCTTCGGATACATGACCTGCAATCCGATGACAAGCAAAAGCAACGCGCAAAATGCCAGTATGAAAACAAAAAGTGTTCCAAATATCCGTTTCACGCTGCAAAGATAATCCTTTTTTTTCAAATAAAGGAAAAAAAGAGCATGAAAATGCGATAGAAAAGTGGGACAACATATTGACACCACAATAATAAAACCTACAAAAACCATTGGTTTTTGTAGGTTTTGCTTGGTTTGCTTAGTTGTGTGTAGACGCGAAGCGTAGTTTTGACACAGTTCCTTTTGTGTTACTTATTCAAGTTTCGCATTCGCTCAACTTTAGTAGTTAAAAGGAGTTAGAAGGAGTTATCGGCCTTCGGCCTTAGGAGTTAGAAGTCGTTAGTTTCGACTTCTTGAAGAGTTATGGAGCGACAGGTCTATCGACTTTTAACTCCTAAGCGGCCATAGGCCGCGATAACTCCTTCTAACTCCTTTTAACTCCTCAACTTGAGAAAGTTGAATTACTTATAGGGCAGGTAACAGTTGAGGGTGGTTATGCCTGCCGCATTGTTCTGGAGTTTCTGCGAGAGCCAGAGGTCACCGAAGGTGCCACTGTAGGTGCCTGCCTTGTTCTTGTGGATGGCAAGACGGCGCAGGTCGCTGAAGCGTGTGCCCTCGAAGGCAAACTCCATGGCATACTCGTCGCAGAGGAGGTCCTCAACGGCGTTGATATAGTCGTCCTTGGTGTAGGCCGGCGTGCCGAGGTTGAACTTCTTATAGACATCGTCGATCTTGGCCTTTACCACCGTGCTGTAGCGATAGGTGGAGTAGAGGTCTTCCACGGCGCCGGCACCATGTTTGTGAATACCGACGAACGATGTGGAGGCGCCGTTTCTGAACACATCGGAATTTTCCTGGGCCAGGAAGGGCAACTTGGTGGTGAGGAGTTCGTATGACTCCGGTGTGAGATAATACTTGTCGTCGAGGTGCGACTGTGTCATGTCGAGCACCTTGTTGCCGTCGGCATCGATAGAGTCGTTGCCTTCCTGATCTTTCAGGTAGACCTCCAGGTAACGGTAGTTGGCCAACTCGGTATGGATGCCGTTCTTCAGCACGGCGAAGGCAGCGTCGGGATAGCCCATGCGGTTGATGGCCTCGGCCAGGTGGAGCCATACGGTGGTGTTGCGATAGAGGTAGATGTATGCCGTGGAGGGCTTGAGGGTGTAGACGTATGTAGAGTCGGCTCCGCTGCCCTGTACGACGATAGAGGCACGTGCATCGCCAACGGCCTCATTCTTGACAATCCAGTTGAAGGGCGACACCTTCACCTGCTCAGTATAGTAGTAATACTGTGCACGGCGGGCAGAGTCGCAATAGGCGAGCGAGGGCACCACCTGGATATTCTCCGTCTTAGGACAACTGAACACTTCGCTGGCATCGGTCTGGACAGCACCCCTGGACTCTGTGCCATAGTAGTTGTAGCCGAAGACGGCGGGGATGTCGGTCGTCTTGCCCATGGTATAGTTGACGGCCATAGGGATGTAGGAGATCACATCGCCTGACACGGCATTATGACTATAGGAAGAGGTCCATGTGAGCATGCCGATGGAGGAAGAGGAAGTGTTCTTACTCTGGTTGTAGTCGGCGGGCCACTCGGTAAAGTCTTTGAAGATGGGGCAATACCTGGAGTAAGTGTCGCGCATAGGCAATATGTAATTGACTGCGGCATCGCTGAAGTCATCCCTATGCAAGGCTACATAATGCAGATAGTCGTAATAGCAGGTAGCAGCCTTTTCATACTCTCCCATTTCAAGATAGAGGTCACCAAGCACGATGTTGAGCGGTATGAAGCACTTGCGGGGCTGGATAGTCTTATCTGATTCTCTCCAATTGAGTTTTCCTACAGATATAATGGTGTTGGGTCCAAGGCCGAAGGTGGGAACGGATATTTGCTCCTCTGAGTACCGGTTTTTCAGGATTTCCAGATTCTGCGCCTCGTTAGCGAGTATGGTCTCGTAGGGTGTCATCGAGGTATTGGCATCTATCTGTGCAATGGTGGTGACGGGCTCTGTTATATAGGGCACGGCACCGTATTGGCGGGTAAGTTGCAGATAGGTCCATGCGCGGAAGGCAGCCACGGCAGCATACTCGTTGCACACCACATTCTGTGCGCCCGTGGCCAGAGTGGTGTCGCGGTGGGCCAGATAGTAGTTGCAGTTGTTGATGACCTTATAATACTGGTACACGCTGTCGTACTTGTTCGACGCGTCGGCCGTAAACGATGCGAGGCTGCTCAGGTGTGTGGATGCCTTGGCGGTAGGCCTCACCAGGTCGCCGCGCATCTCGTTCTGGAAGTAGTATTGGTCGGCCAGTTCCTGCATAGCCTGCATGATGCCGTAGGCATAGAACACGGAGTCTGTTTTCTGGTTGAGGTCCGGTTCGAACAACTGTCGCGAACTGTCGGACTCGAGCATATCGGAGCAGGAAATGAAAGCCCACCCAAGCCCTCCCAAAGGGAGGGATGTCAAGATACAAAAGAGCCACTTACGAGCCGTTCCTTTTATGTTACTATACATGATGTTATTCATATTATAATATATTTATTGATGAGTATTATTCTTTGTTGCAAGTCTAACCCGACATCCCTCCCTTGGGAAGGGCTTGGGTGGGCTTTACAGATTGATTTTTACACCCATGGAGAACATGCGTCCCTGTGCGATATTGCCACAGTCGATACCCTGGTAAAGTTGATTGCTGGCGGCAGAGAACTCGGGGTCGCTGCCCGTGTACTTCGTCAGGGTGATGAGGTTACGGCCTTCGGCCCATACGGAGATGCCTTGCAGCCATGACTGCCACGACTCGGGGATGGGTATCTGGTATGAGAGCATGACGCTCTTCATCCTCAGGTAAGAACCGTTTTCTATCCATCGGTCGGAGAAGCGGTTGTTGCCCATGGGGTCGCCATAGCATAGGCGCGGCAGTTCGGTCTGCTGTCCCTCATAGCGCCAGTGTCCTACCTCGGCCACCTGCTGGTTGTAGAGCGTGGCGCCGCTGTTGAGTATGGAGCGCTGGTAGTTGTACACATCGTTGCCCAGGCTGTAGTTGAAGTTCATACCGAGTGTGAAGCGTTTCCAGTTGAGGTTCAAGAAGATATTACCATAGATGTCGGGGTTGGGGTCGCCGATAATGGTCTTGTCGCGCTCATCAATCTGGTTGTCGCCGTTGAGGTCGACAAAGCGCATGTCGCCAGCCTGGAAATACTGCTTGGCACCTGTCTCGTCGACGATATAGAGACCGGCAGCCTGTGCGTCGGCGGTGGTGGCGAAGACGCCATTGGTCTTATAGCCATAGAACACGCCCACGGGGTTGCCCACGGAAGTGAGGATGTTGTCGGTGCCATAGATGGATGAGGTATAGTCGCCGTTGGCCAGCGACTTAACCTCGTTCTTATAATGGCCCAGTGTGGCCCCGATCTCCAGATGCCAGTCCTTCAGTGCGATGGGTTTGCCGTTGATGCCCACCTCGAAGCCGGTGTTGCGCACCTCGCCGTCGTTGGTCCAGTAGTTGTTGATACCGCCGATGGGGTTCTGGAAACTCTTGAGCACCAGCAGGTCCTTGGTGTTATGGATGAAGTAGTTGGCATTGAGGCCCAAGCGGTTGTGCAGGAAATTGGCCTGCAAGCCGACGTTGAACTTCGATGTTGTCTCCCATTTGATTTCCTCGTTGCCCACGTTGGTGAGTTGTATGCCAATCTGGGTGGAGTTATAGCGCACGGTATTGAACGAGGTACGTGCTGCATAGTTGCTGATGTCGTCGTTGCCGCTGAGGTCGTAGCCCACATTAAGGCGCAGATAGTCGATGCCAGCGTTCTTGGGGAACCAGTTCTCGTTGGTCAGCACCCATCCCAACTGCACGCTGGGGAAGAGCGCCCACTTCACGCCTGCCATCTTCATGCCGCCGTCGGCATTGCTGCCGAAACGGCTGTTTGCCTCGGCCAGCAGCGACACGGTGGCGAAGTAGCGGTTCATGTAGTTGTAGTCGGCGTTGACATACCACTGCATGTTCTTCCACACATCGTCGGCACCAGTCACCGTGGAATAGACATTTTTGCCTGTGTCGAGTTTCGGGTTCTTGTCGTCCTCGCCCTTGGTTGAATACTGTGTGGCGAGGTCGCTGTTATCGAACGAGAAATAGGTGTAGCGGAAGCCGCCCATGGCATTGACGGTATGTGCCCCGAACTTTTTGTTCCAGTCCAGATGGGTGTTGCTCAGCACGCTAATCTCCTTGGAGAAGATGGAGGCCGTCTTGGAATAGACGGTGCCAAGGTTCTCGATAGCGAATGAGGGCAGTCCGACGTTGGGGCGGTAGTAGGCCTGCGAGTTGCGGTTGAGGTAGTAACTGAAGTGTGTTGTCAGTTTCCAGTCCTTTGAGAACTCGTAGGTGGGAGCAATGGCCACGTTGAAGAAAGTGTTCTCGTTGCGGTTCTTACGCTCTCCGCTGCCGTTTTGTATCAGCGCCAGGGGGTTGGCCTGTGAGTAGTTGCCATCGTTGAGGGTGCTGAAGAGGTCGTCGGCATCCGACAGCAGCGATGTAAAGGCGTTGATATTCTTGTTGTACTGATAGGGGTTGAGCAGCGGGCTCTTGACGAGCGACAGGAAGGCGGGCGAGGTGATGATGCCGGCGTTCATATCTTCGGCAATGCCGTCGTCGAAAATATTGGTGTTTGAACGTGAGATCGACATATCAAACTTCGTGGTGAGGTTATAGAGCAGGCTGATGTCCGTATTAAACCTCACGCTGACACGGTCGAAACTGGTCTCCTTGATATTCTTCATCGTCTGGATATAGGTCACAGAGAGGTTGTACATACCTATATCGTCGCCACCCTGCACGTTGATGCTGTAGTTATGGGTCAGGGCAGTGCGGTAGATATAGTCACTCCAGTCGGTATCGTTGTGATAGGTATTGTAGTAGTAGCCATCCTTGGCATCGTTGAGGAAGTTGAACTGCAAGGCGTTGGTCGTGGAGCCTATGCGCTCCTGCACCTCGGCGATGGTGCCGAGTTGCTCTGCGGCATAGTTACGATACTGTGTTGCATTCATCATCGTGGGGTAGTTGGGCACGAAGGTCCACCCCACGCCCATCTTGGCATCGATGCGTGTGGCCATGGAGTGGCCGCGCTTGGTGTCGATGATAATCACGCCGTTGGCACCACGGGCACCGTAGAGGGCGGTGGCATTCTTCAGCACCGTCACCTTGTCGATATCCTCTGGCGAGATGGCCGACAGCATATTGAAGATGTCGCCCAGGTGGAGTGACTCTCTGTTGCGCTGCATGTCGAGTTCCACGCCGTCAAGGATGACGAGGGGCTGTGCATTGGCATTGACCGAACTGATGCCTCGGATAAACATGGCCGCACCCTGTTCAAGGCTTCCTGAATGCATGTTCATGCGTATGTCGCCTCCCAGCCGTGCCGTCATCTCCTCGTCGATGGACAGACCGCCACCATTGGAGGTGAAACTGTTGCGGGCGGTGATGTTGGTGCCGTCGGCATACATCGGTGCAAAGGCATCGCTGAGCATGCTGATGCGCACCTGCTGGCTCTCGTCGCCGGCAATGATGGCCACCTGCTGCGACAGGTACGTGGGTGTCTGTACATAGAGCGAGGTGGTGAAGGTGGGTATCTTGATGGTAAATGTACCGTCTTCATCGGTCATGGCCACATACCGGTTGTCGTTGAGAGCCTGTATGCGCACACCTGCCATAGGTGCCTTGGTGACATCGTCGACGACGACACCCCGGACGCTGATGGTGGGATTGGTGTCTACCACCTGCTTGCGCTTGGGAGCCTTGATGGCGGTGGGAGCATCCTCGTCATCGGCTTCATCCTGGGCGAAAGCCACGGAACTGGTGAGCAGCATGGCGGCTACCAGCATGTAAGAATTGAATAATTTAAAAATTAAAAAATTATTTCGTCTCATAATTCTATCGTTTTTTTTCATTATTACATTATATAATTTTTTAATTCTAATTATCCTGATTAGCCCACATATCATTATATGCCTTCGGCACAAGATAGACACCTGCCACACGCATCTGCTGGTCGAACTTCTTACGGTTGGACGAGGAGGTGTAGCCCTTGGTGTGCATCATCATCAGACTGGGATAGGCATCCAAGCCATAGTAGCAGACAGGGAAGGTGAACTCACCAAGGTCGAAGACGTTGACACGACCCGGGTCGCCTATACACGTCAACTTATTGGTGCTGGTGCCTTCGTCGGTGGTCATCTCAATATCCTTGTTGGCACCCTGCGGCAACACGGTGAGTTGCTGTTTGTTGGAGGCATCGGTCCAACTGAGGTAGAAGCGCAGGTAGTAAGGCTTCACGTCGGCCAGCGGTTCTTCCACCTGTGCCGGCACGGTGATAACATAGATATGGTAGGTGGTAGAACGCACGCCCTCTAAGGCGAAGTTAAACTCGGGCTTACCCGTCGTACCGTCGATATTTGCACTGTCGACAGCCACGTAGGTGAAGAAGCGCGATGTAGCGGGGAAGAGCCACTGATGGAACATCTCGGGCACCTTGCTGAAGAGTGTGTCGCGGCGGCTTGCCAGGCTGTCGAGCGCTATATTATGAGTGGTGAGTTTGTTGACCTTCATCGTGGTGAGCACCTCGCGGCCATTAACCTCTACAGAAGGTCTTCTGGTAAAGATCATGGGGTTGTAGGTGTTCCACGGGCTGAAGGTCAGCGAGTCGATGACACGTGTAATGCCGTTGCTCATCTGGCCGGTGGCAATGGTATGCTCGAGTACTGTCTGGGCGTTGGTCAGGTAGCGGCCGCTGGTGGCCACTACTGTGTCCTTGGCTGTCAGGGTGCCTTGGCCGAACAAGGGGTTGTTCTTAGGATAGCAGGCAGAGAACACGAGGTTGTTGACAATATTGCGGCATGTCAGCGAGTCCTGCAGTTCGCTGGTGGCCTCGGCCGCCTTGTCGGCCTTGGCATCGGTGGCCTTTACAGAGGAGGCAACGAGAGTCTTCTTCGTGAGGTCCATATAGTCCAACTTTGCGATATAGTTGTAGCAGGGATTGATAGCGGCGTATGCATCGTTCCATGCCTTGTCGTTGGGCACCAGCATACAGTAGGTGCTGTCCTCATCCTCAAGGTCGGCACGCATGATGGTACGAATCACATTGTTGCGTTTCTTCATCACCGAGTCGAGATAAGTCTGCTTGCCGTCGCGCAGCGGGCCGATGACGGATGCATTGACATCAAGGTAATACTCGTCGTATTTCTGTATGTAGGCCTTGATAGAGTCGCATCCCGTCAGGTCGTCGATGTTCTCGTAGATATTGTTATGGAACTCCGACATACCGCTGATCTTGTGCATCACGCCGTTGGTGGCAGGCAGGTTGACGGCACTGTATGCAAAGCCGTCGAAGGAAGCCTGCGTAAAGTCGTGGTGCTTGTTGTTGAGCGAGGTAATCTTGGTATTGTCGAGAGCGGCCGAGACAAGATGGTTGTACTCGGTAATATGCTGCTGCATAAACTGCTTCACGATGGTGGCACTGTCGCTGGCCATGAGGCGGTTGTAGTCAGCATCGCTGATGGCCTCGTTGACAGGTGCCCACACGGTATAGAAGCGCGGACTGTTGAGAGTCTCGGAGAAGTTGCACTTACGTGCCAGTTCGGCAAACCTGGTGAGTTGCTGGTCGCTGGAGATATTCTCCCACAGCGTCTGGTTGGCACCGGGCACAATGGCGTCCGACGGCACCGTGTTGTAGTCGTCGTAATCGGAGCAAGAGGTGAGAGCCCACCCAAGCCCTCCCAAGGGGAGGGATGTCAAGGCACAAATGAGCCACTTACAAGCCACGCCGGTTATATTTTTGAATTTGATATTACTCATATCTTCTATATATTTATTAATGATTGTAATAATTCTGTTGCATGTCTAATCCATCATCCCTCCCGTGGGAGGGCTTGGGTGGACTTAGTACCAGTCCTCGGTCATGGTCTGGCTGTTGACAATGTCGAGGGGCACCAGTTCCACGAAGTCGAACGACCATCCAAGGTTGGTATCGTTCACGAGGTTCTTGATGCGCAGCCAGTAGTCCTTGCCCTGTTCAAAGCGCTGGGAGGTGATGATACGTCGCAGCATCATGGTGCCGTAGCCTGTCTCTGAGCGACAACTGGTAGAGCCGATAATCTGGCTGGCGGCCGAATAGATGTCGTCGTCGGAATAGGTCAGCGGGTCGGTAACAGTATTATAAGTACCGCGCGAGAAGGATGCCGGTGCACGCATGTAGCCGCGCACGTGCATGCGCTGGTCGCTCTCCACACCGCAGTCTGACGTCTCGTCGTCGGCACGGTTGATGATATCCTCGTAACCGATGGTGGCATCCTCGTAGGGGTTGGCGCAGGCATCGAAAGGAATGCCGATGGCCACCATGTCGCTCTGCTTCGACGAGTTGCCCAGATAGAACTGCATCAGTCCGCCACGAGCCATAGGCGGATAGATGATACGCAACTCATAGTCGCCGGTAGGCACGTGCGGCAGTTTGATGGCAAAGTCATAGACATCCCATCCCTGGAACTGGTCGCTGTTGTGTGCACGCCATGCTCCCATGACGTTGAAGCGCAGCAGTGTGCCGGGGTTATAGCATACGATATTGTCGAAATAGGTATTCTCGAAGGCCACACGGTTGCCGTCGCCGCCACCGTTGAGGGTGCTCACATATTGTGGCGTGGCACCACGCAGGCCGTTGTTGATCAGTTCGTAGAGGAACGTGGAGGAGTCGAAGCGCAGACGCTCGTGGAGGGCATCCTTGGCGTTCTGGTCGTATTTCAGTATGCCCTTGATGCGGTGGATATAGCCGTTGAGCGTCTCTACGCTGCCGTCGCGGTCTACGGGCACGCCGGCGAAGACCAGCGTATGGTCACCGTCGCCCGGTGTGCCGAAGAGTCCCAGTTTGGATGTCAGCGTGTTATTGGTCAGATAGCGGTTCAGCCACAGGTTCTTCGTGGTCTTGGGGTTGGTCTCCCATACCTTCAGGATGGTGTTGGGAAGCATCGTCTCGAAATACTCCTGGGGTTCATAGCCGAAGCAGAAGTTCCAGGAGGCATTGGTATCGGCGTTCTTCTCGTAGACGATACGGTCGACCGACATGCCTGCACGCAGGATATGATAGGCCACGAACATGTTCACCACGTTGAAGGGGTTGGTGTAGTCGTCGCCCGTGCTGATGGTGATATTCTTCTCGTTGATATAGTCGTACCAGCCGCTGCAGTTGCCATACCACTCCACGCACTTGGCCTTCAGGTCGGCAAAACTGTTGATGCCGGCAGCACGGAACACATCGTCGGTCTCGGCAAAGACTGTCCACTTAATCATACACTCCTTGGGATAGTAAAGGGGGTTCTTGTCACGGTCGTTGTGGTTGTCGCCCAGGTCGTAGGTCTTGGTCGTACCGTCGGAATTAAGTTTCTTCTCTATCAGGAGGGTGTCGGTAAAGCCGGTGGCCTCCAGTGCGGCATAGAAGATGCTGAGGTCTTTCTCGCCCTCCACACGCAACTGGTCGTCGGTGGTGCGGTCGGAGCGAGGTATCACATTCGAGATGACATGCAGTATGCCGTTGATGGCCTCGATGTCGCCCTCGACAATGGCGGAGACGTCGTTGAGGCTGGTGAGTCCCACGAACGCCGGGTCGTAGGCATTCTCTTCGAAGATGCCCACGCGGACGGTGCGTCCGGTCTTCATCGTGCTCCACGTCGTGGCAGTACCATCAAGATCCACCTGTTTGTGTTCTTCGCCTGAGAGGTGGAAGCGTGCGATGTCGTCGCACAGGGAGTCGGACATCAGGTTCACCTTGGCCATCACGTCGAGGCTGCTCCAGTTGGCAACCTCCTGGATGCCGTTGTGCTTCACCTTGGCCTTTGAAATGAGGTACGACTCATCGTTATAGAGGCTGTCGAGATACTGGCTCACGCCGTCGTTCACGGGAGCGAAGCAGGTATATTCGCCATACGTTCCCATGTACTTGTCGAAGCCACCTTTCTCCAGTATGCGGTAGAAAGCCGACAACTCACTCCTGTCGCGCAGCAACTCGGCGATGGTCTTCTGGTCGGACGAGAAGAGGTTGGAGCCGTCGGGTTCCTCATTACAACTGGCCAGCAGTGTTACTGCTGCCAGAATGTAAAAATTAAATAATTTAAAAATTAAAAAATTATTTCGTTTCATACCTATAATCTTTTTTACATTATTCTTTTAGTCGCTACGCTTTATAAAGGCGCTTAAGCGAGTTCATTTTTTAATTTTTACATTTTTCAATATTTGGCCGTAGATTTATACACCGGATTCTGAACAAGGTTGGTGTTGATTTCCACCTCGTCCTGGTTAATCGGCATATAGAGGTAGCGTTCGTCGCGCATCTTGGCACGCATGGCCGAGGGTACGGTGTACTTACGCAGTGCCAACTCAAAGAACTCGTCGCTATTGTTCACATAGCCCTCAGTCAGTTTGTTCTTCAGACTGGCCTGTGTCTGGGTGTGACGGTAGTTATAGCGCATGAGGTCGAACCAGCGCTTGCCCTCGAAGCACAACTCACGTGCACGCTCGGCCAGCACCAGTGCCTCCATCTTGTCGCGGTAGACGGAATACTTCAATGAATAAGATACCTTGTTGGCTTCCGACAGGGCGCGGTCGTTGACAAACTGGCAGATGGCAAAGGCCTCCTCGTTGCGGGTGTCGCCCTCGGCCTTGCCACCCAGTTCATAGAGTTGCACCAGGGCCTCGGCCTTCATGAGCATCACGTCGGTAAGGCGATAGAAGATCCAGTTCCTATTCATGTCAAACCCTCGGGAGCCAGAGGGGTTGGCATCTGCGCTGGTGAGGTAACCACTAATAATCGGAGCCACATACTTACGCACGCTGAACTGCTCTACGCTGCTGCTGTTGGCATCATAGACAAATTCCAGGAGGCGCTGGTCCACGCCGTTCATCCACACCCCGTTGCCGGTAGCGTCGACCTTTCCGTAAACCGACGATGCCTTCAGGTAGCCATAGCCGTTATCGCTTTTATTATTATAGCGGTAGTACATCTGATCCATGCCGCTGTTGGCTGTGCTGGAAAGGCTGAACTGCAGTTCGAAGATGCTCTCCTCGGCATTCTGGTTATCGACACCGAAGAGGTCGGCATACATGGTTGTGTAGTCGGCCAGATAGTAGTCCTTCACTTCTTCCTCGCCGCCCCAACTGCGCTGACGTGGTTTCTGCTCGTAGGCATACTTCTTGGCGGCAATCACCTTGTCGCAATAGTCTATGCATGCCTGATAGTCGCTGGCATCGCGGTTGACGGAGGCCCGCCAGAGGTAGATGTCGGCCAGAAGTGCGTTGATGCCGTCTTGGTTCAGGTAGCCCTTGTCGCGCCAGTCGCCGTAGGTGTTGCCCGGTATGGCATACTTCGCTGCCTCGGTGAGGTCGTCGATACACATGGAGAGCACGGCATCGGGAGTCCACTGCGATGCGTTGAGGTCGTCGCTGCTGTTGAGGTAGGCACCAGGTGTCACGGGAATATCGTGGAACACCCGTGTGAGGTAGAAGTAGCAGAAGGCCCTTAGTGCGAGCATCTGCGACTTGTTGGCGTCATAGTCGCCCTGCGTATAGTCGGGGTCTACGGCAATGACACCCTCTGCCTTCTCCAGCACCAGGTTGCAATAGTTGATGGCGGAATAGAAAGGTGCCCAACTGGTGAACTCATTCTCCGACGCGATGTTGAGAGAATAGATTTGCGACAGGGCATCCCTGTAAGTGGCAGAGGTGGGTAGTGTGGAGGTGTAGTCCAGTTCATCGGAACGGAAATCGCCCCATATAATCATATTGCGTATGGCAGAGGCTTCGCGCAACTGTGCGTAGGCCGTTGCCACGACAGCATTCACCTCGCTCTTCTTCTGCCAGAAGTCATCGTCGACGGTCTTGTTGTCGGGTAGGATGACCGTATCAACACAGGAAGTGAAGAGTGAAGAGTGAAGAGTGAAGAATGTTGCACACAGCAACAACTTCATCGTCATGTTCAAACTTCTTTTCCTGTTATAAATTACTTGTTCCATAGTTGAATTATTTTTGTGCCCGCAGGAAGCGGTAGCAAATTCTTCATTCTTCATTCTTCACTCTTCATTAAATGGTTAGAATCCAAAACTGAGGCTGGCAGTCACCGACTTCGACCTTGGCGTGGTAGCACTGTCGGAGGCAGGCGAATAGGTACCTGTAGCAATTTCCGGATCGATGCCGGTGTACTTTGTCAAGCAGAAGAGGTTGTTCATCGTCACGTAGGCCGAGAGGCTGCTCAATCCAATCTTCTTGACAGCCTTCTTAGGCACGCTGTAAGACAGTTGCAGGTTGTTCAGGCGCAGGAACGAGCCGTCCTCGACGAAGCGCGAACTCACCTGGTAGTTATAGCCGGTGCCGTAGAGGGCACGGGGTATCGGAGTCACGTCGCCGTCCTTGCGCCAGCGGTAGGTCACCGACGAGCACTGGTTCTCCGTGCTGTACATGCTCTCCAGGCCCATACGTGCGGTGTTGATGATCTTGTTGCCCCAGCGGTAGTTGAAACGCGACACGAGTTTCCAGTTGCCATACTGCAGCGTGAGGCTGAAACCGCCCTGCATCTTCGGCAGTGAGTTGCCCAGATACTTGATGTCGAGTTCGTTGATGGTACCGTCGTGGTTCACATCCTCGTAGATGGCATCGCCACCCTTGAACTCATAGTTGGCGTCACCATAATAATATGTAAGGTGCTTGGGCACGCCGGTGTTGGTCATAATCACCTTGCCGTTCTCGTCGGTAGCCACTGGGAAGGTCTTGCCCTCAGCCAGTTGCTCGTTGATCCACGCCTCGTAGTCCCAATCGTAGGTCTTACCCTGTGCCACGGCCTGCTGCTGCAACTGCAGTTGCTTGGTGTTGTAGTTGGTCAGGTAGTCGTAGGAATACTGGAACACGCCCAGGCTCTGAAAACCGTAGATAGAGCAGAGGGGATCGCCCACGACGACGCGGTTGAGGATGGACTTAGAGCCACGGTTATCGTAATAGGGAGTTGTGTTCAGGTTGTTGAGCACGCGCTGGTCCATCTCCAGCAGTTTGTTCACGTTCTGAGCGATGTTGAAACTGGCAGACACCGAGAATTTCTTGACTCTGATGAACTTATTGCCCGTGAGGGTCAACTCCCAACCTTTGTTCTCCATCTCGCCCACGTTGCCGTAAGACAAAGTGGTGGAGGTGTTCCATGTGGCCGACGTAGGAATGGGTATGCCCTTCATGATCAGGTCCTTGGTATTCTCCTTGTAGAGGTTCAGGTCTACCTCCAGCATGTCGTCGAGGAAGCCTACGTTGAAGCCGAGGTTCAAGCCAATCTTCTTCTGCGGGCGCAGGTCGTCGAGTTTCATGCCGCTCATCGTGGTGTAATTCAAGGTGCCATAGCGTCCAACAAGTGAGGTGTACTGGTTGAAGTAGTTCTCCACGGACACGCTGGAACTACCGGTGATACCCCATGAGCCACGGATGCCAAACATCGACACCACCTTCTTCAGAGGTTTGAAGAAAGACTCTTCGCTCACGTTGTAACGCAACGACACGTTGGGTGAATAGAACCACGGGTTCTTGGGGCCGAACTTCGAGTTGCCGTCGGCACGCAAGCCAAAGCCGAGGCTATAGCGTGACTTATAAGAGAAGTGGGCACTGTAGACCCAGTCCTGCCACGCCGACTTGGTGGTGCTGGGCTGATTGTTCATGCCCAGCAGGTTGGCATCGATGGTGGCCGACTCAATGCCGTTGGGTATGGAGTTCTGACCGATATACTGATAGGTGTTCTTCTGCGTGCCGGCCTCATAGCGTGCGAACATCGTGAGGTAGAAATCCTCGTTCTTGAAGGCGGGCGTGTAGGTGAGGGTCACGCGAGAGCCCATCTTAAACTGGTTGGTCTCCGTATTCGTGGTGAAGTTATAGTCGCCGGCGGAATAACTGCCGTTAGACAGGCTGCCGGGCATATACGTAGGCTTGGAGTAGGCGTAGATGTCGAAATAGACGCGGCCGTCGAAGGTCAGGCGGTGCTTGCCGTTCTCCGTGCCGAGGAGTTCGTACTTGATGTTGAAGTCGGGCACGATGCTGTAGGTCTTCTCCCGCTGCCAGGAGTTGTTGGCGTAGGCCACAGGGTTGCCTATATTCACGACGTCCTGCAACTGCAAGGAGGTGTAGTTACCATCGTCGGGGGTCATGTTCTTGTCTGTGGGGTTCATCAGGAAATACTCGCCCGTATTGTTGTTATAGCGGTCGTAGCGGTAGATGCTGGCATTGGGTGCCATGGCGAGTGCCATGGCGAGCAAGGCGCTGTTCGACGAGTTGTTCTTGCTGCTGCCATAGGTGTAGTTCTTCAGGTTATCGGTATAGGTCAGGGCGAAGTTCGTGGAGAAGCGTATGCGGTCGCTGACGTTATAGTCCAATACCAGGCGGGTGGTCAGACGGTCCATCGTCTGCTTGATGACGGTACCCGTCTGGTGGTTGTAACTGGCCGAGATACGGAACTGAGCCTTCTGGCCGCCACCCGAGATATTGAACGTGGCCTCGTGCTGCTCACCAAACTGCTTGATGGCGTCCACCCAGTCGGTGTTCTTGTTCCAGTTGTTGGCCTCGGCCCACGACTCGGCGGGCACGTAGTTGATCTCGTTGATGGTAGCGGTGGCCGACGAACTCTGGGTGGGGTTGTAGAACTCCTCCTTGAGCATCATGGTGTAGTTGTCACCGTTGAGCAGGTCGTAGCCGGCGGGCATCCATGTGCCGGTGAACTTATAGCCGAGTTTCACCTGCGGTTTGCCACGTGCACCGCGCTTGGTGGTGATCTGTATCACACCGTTGGCACCCTGCGAGCCCCAGATGGCCGTGGCGGCGGCATCCTTCAGCACGGTGATGCTGGCGATATCGTCCACGCTGATGGCGAGCATCGATGAGAAGGCCTCCTCGTCGATGCTCTCCGGGTCGAAGTCGGCCTTGTCGTATTCAAAGATCTTGTCGTCGACGACGATGAGGGGCTCTGCGCTGCCGTTCAGCGTTGACACACCACGCAGGCGCATCGACGTACCGGCACCGAGGTTACCCGAGTTGCTCACAATATCCAGACCGGCGATCTCACCCTGCAGGGCCTCGTCGGCCGAGGTGAACGCCATACCTTCTACCTCCGAGAAATTAAAGGTCTGCTGCGAGACGGAGATCTCGCGCTTGTCGATGTTCAGGCCGCCGGAGGTGGTGCGGCGTCCTTTCACCGTCACCTCGCTGAGCGTGGTCTTGTCGTCTTCCAGACGTATGGCAAATGTCTTCTTGTCGCCAATAGGAATAATCTTGGTCTTACTGCCAACGTAAGAGACGACGAGTTTGTTTTTCGGGTTCTTGATCTCCATGGAGAAATTACCCATCATATCGGTCTGTGTGGCACTGACGATACGGTTGTTGCCGTCGCGCTCCACCACGTTGGCCATCATCACCGGCCCCATGGCATCTTCCACATTACCTGATATGACTCTTCCCTGTGCCCACATCGTCTGAGCGATGACGGCAAACAGGATTGTCAGTATAATTTTGGATTTAGACATATTTTGCTTTATTCTTAATGCTTAATTATTAGTGCGGTAGCCGCTCGGCTTTGCCGCTTTTACAAAGCGTAGCGACTAAAAGAAATTCTTCACTCTTCACTCTTCACTCTACACTCTTCACTCTTCACTTAATACATCCGGTTTTGGTTGTAGCAAAGCGGTGTGTCAATGCCGTGAACGGTGACAAACGATGACGACTCGATGGTCTTGTATTCACCATATTGAGCGTGTCGGCTCGAAGAGGTCGTGATGTCGCGGGCAATGAGGTTGGCAGTGGCCGACGAGGCATTGACGGTCACGGCAGTGCCGCTGGCATCCTTCACTGTGAGTTGGTTGCCGCCGCCGGTGACGGTCAGCGTCTGGGCGATACCGAGGGCGTTGGAACAGAAGGTAGAGAACGAGGGCTCCGGCGTGGTCTTGCCGGTCTCGGGGTCATAGTTCTTGAAATACTGGTCGGCAAAGAGCGAACTGTTCTGCGTGTGATAGCGCACAAACCTGGTCATCTTGTCAAGCAGGCCTTTCACGTAGGCCGAGGCCTGGGCCTCGCTGGTGAAACCATACTGTTCGGCCACGCCCTCCCAGTTGTTGACGATGGCCATCACCTCTTTCCATGTAGGCAGGCCCATGGTCTGCTGTGCCTTCTGCATGGCCTCGAAGGTAGGTGCATAGATAGTATAGTTATAGGCGCTGAGCATGCCCCAGTTGTCGTTGTCGTCGATGATGCGGTATGCCTTCATCTTGGTGTTCTTCTGCGATTCCTTGTCAGCATCGGTAATGATGCCTGCAAAGGTGTAAATTTCCTCGTTGTTGAACTGCAGGCAGAAGTTGAGGAAATGGTCGTAGTCGGGCGCATCGGTGTCGTAGTCGGCATTCTCGTCGTAGAACTCCGGGCGCGAGAGGGTCTGCATCACACTCGTAATGGTGGGCTGCAGCGGATAGTCCAGGCGGTAGACGGTGCCGTTCTCTATCTTCGCGTCGGCACTGTTGGCATCGAAGGTCTCGGTGATGGTAGACCACTGCGAGGCATCGCTCACCTGCAGGCCGCCGGCCACCTTGCTGCCGTCGACGACGACAGCGCCGCCATGCTTCGTCTTGTAGTATTTGTTGCCGTAGAGACCATACTGTGCGCTGCCTTTACCCGTCTCAGTAGAGTCGGCCAGCACAATGGTGCAGTAGTCCAGGAAGTCCTTGATCTGGCTGTTGAAGATACCAGTCTCGATATTCACATCCTGCGCATTGGCTGTCTCGACGTAAGAACTGAGTTCATTATAGGGTCCCGACTGGTAGATATATCTCTTCACCAGCACATGGAAAGAGCCGTCGGCCTGCGGGTCGAAACGGAAGCGCAGTCCCTTCAGACCGTCTTCATCTCTCACCGAGGCAGGGTCGATGACGATAAACTGCGTCTCGTTGTCTGTCGGGACGAACAGGCCGTAGCGGGCCTTCATCGAGAGCAGGTAGTAGTACATGTCGGCACCGAGTTTCGAGGGCGTGCCGGCCGTGGTCTGGTGGTCGTTGAGCATCTCGCCCATGGTGCGCATGTCCTTATACACGGATGCCGGACCGAGCACGGAGTTATACAGTTTCGGGCCGAAGAGTTTGTTCATCTTGTAGATGACACCGTTGTTGGCGATGGTCACGTCGTAGTTGCCGTCGCTCTTCTTATAGATGTCGTTCTTCGTCACGTCGAGGAATTCGAAGGCATCGTTCTGAACGGTAGAGAAGGTGCTGGGCACGGTCTTGGTGAGATAGGGCTTCATCACGTTGTTCAGGATGCTGGCGAAGATCGAGGGGTCGCTGTTGTACACGGCGTCGAGGTGTGCGTTGAGGTTGGCAGCGGTGATGCCAAGGGTGGGATCGCCGAGGTTTTTCAGGATATAGGCGGCCTCATTCAGGAAATAGTCCTCCACGGCCTTGTCGTCGGGAGCGAGGAAGGCGGCTATCTCTGCATCGTCGTCGCTGCTGCCGCCCTTCGGCGTCGGGTTATAATAGTTCCATCCCGGGTCGAAGTCGAGCAACTGGTTGTCGGCCACCGTTGTACCGCGAACGGGCTGTGCCAACTTGGCACGCTGCGAGTTCTTGCTCAGGTAGCGAATGGCAAACACCGTGTCCTGGACACCGGCAACGGCCGAGTCTTGCAACTGCTGCGTCAGCGTCATGTCGGCATCGGGGAAGCAGTAGTAGTCCAGCATACGCGAGATATAGCGGGTGTCGCTGCCCGAGCGCAGGATCTCGGCCATGTTGCCGGGGTTCACCAGCACCTCGTCGAGTTGGTGTATATATCCGTTCTGGCACACCACGTCGCCCCTCACCACCTTGCGGTCGAAGATATAGGCGTCGCCGTCGTTATAGGCATGGCCGGTGAGCACCTTGAAGTCGCTGTCGTCGCCCGTCACGGTCATATTGTTGTTGAGCATATACTCACCCGTGAGGTGGACCATCGGTGCCACGGTATTGTCGAAGACGGCCTGGATAGCGCTACGGCCGCCGTTCTTGAAACGTGCAAAGTACTTGTTGTTGGCAGGCATCTGGTCGACGGTGAAATTAGTGACGGCATACGACAGACGCATGTTCGTGGCATGCTTCACCAGTTGGCCCTGAAGCATGTTGCCCTGGCTGTTCTGGCTGTTAGACAGTGTGCCAACGAGGATGGCATTGTCGAGCATGGTAGAGAACAGCAGTTCGGCCTTCTGCTCGTGGGTCAACTCGCTATAACTGCTCGCGCCGAATTTGTTGTTTCCACCTGCAAAGAACCTTTCAAAGGCTTCATCATTGGCGGGGAAGATGGTCTTACTACCAGTCTTGCTGAGCACCTCCGTGTACCCCAAGTCGTCAATCAACTGGCAGTACGTTTTAAACGTACCTTCTAGTTGCGAAGACTGCTGCAATTCTGTGTAGATACTCTCTCCAAGCCATGATGGCAGTTCTCCCTCCGGCACGACGTAGTCCTTTGTACAGGACCCGAGTCCAACGCACAAAAGGGAGGCATACAAAAAGAGTTTTTTCATAGAGATGTTAATATTTATAATTATAAATTGATTTTAGCAGTTAGTTTATTTAGCCTCACGGCCACAAATACACCTTATTTATATATAAATGGCAGTGCAAAATAACAAAAAATTATTGAAACGTGCAACTTTTTAACACACTAATTTTCGCGAACCATTAATTTTGGCAAATATTCGTGTAGGATTACCAAAAAACAAGGTCGTTGTTGTCAGGATTCGAGGTACGAGGTACGAGGTACGAGGTACGAGGTACGAGGTGCGAGGTACGAGGTGCGAGGTACGAGGTGCGAGGTGCGAGGTGCGAGAAAAAAACGGGAGCACCATGGCGGTGCTCCCGTTTTTTGCTATGGAGTGAGCATGATGCTCAGTTCACTTACTTAACCACGAACTTCTTGCCGTTCTGGATATACATACCCTTGGCAGGAGCAGAAGTGAGTTTCTGTCCGGCGAGGTTGTAGACGGCAGCCTTGGCATTGCCGGCAACGGTCATCTCACTGATACCGTTCACGGGACCGGCGGCAATCTGGTCAATCTTCAGGTTGTCGAACCAGCAGCGGCGGCCGATATAGTTCTTGTAGTTAGACTTCACCGTGAATGTAGCGGGTGCCAGTTTGTTGAAGGCAACCTTGTCGGTGGCAAATACGCCGCTGGCGTTGGTCGATGTGAGATACATAGTACCCTCGCCATAGTCCAGTATGCACTCAATGTGCGAGCGGTTACCATCGACACACGAGCCGGCATCGCCTGTGGTGTTGGAGGGGAAGAAACCACCAATATTTGCAATGGCAAAGTCATCGTAGCCGGCAGAGCCCAGGTTGTTGTTGTAAGGCACGTAGTACAAGCCAGCCACGCGCTCACCAGCCTCGTCGAGGAGGTCGAAGCCCACATGACCATCGCTCAGACGGATAAACCAGAAGTCCATAGCCACCTTGAGGATATTGGTGCCATATTCCTTGGCGGGGATGGTGGCAGTAGCAGAGCCGTTGCCCACGCGGAGCACGCCGGGCAGCACTTTCTCGCCGTTAGAGTCGAGGCCAAGTTCGAAGGTCATATCACCTATGCCCTTTTCGTTGGCAATCGGCGTTGTCTCTGAGAAGTTCTCAATCGTCATAACGGTGTTTGTGCCAGTCACCTCATAGAGGCCAGTCTCTGCATTCTGGGTTGCACCGCTTTCAAAGTCAACGCTGATGATTTCGGTAATGGCAGTAGCAGGAATGGTGGTCTTGAATGTTGCAATAGCCTCGTTGAGTTCGGCAATCGCAGTATTTACGGTAGCCTCATTCTCCTCGCTATAGTCGGTAGCCTTCATGTCGGCCAGGGTACCCTTTGCCGTCTCGATGGCAGCCACCAGGTCGGCCTTGCCTGTAGCAGCGTCATAGATACGCTCATTCAGTGTAGTCGATGCATTGTCGATGGTCGACTGCAGTGAGGTCAGCAGATTGTTGCGGTTCAGGAACGTGCGGTTGGCGGCAATGATCAACTTCGTGGCGGTGTCATAGACCTCATGCTCCAGCAGGGCATTCTCGTTGGTGGCACCAGCCTCATAGACACTTTCATCGTAGGTGGCGATGATGTCGTCCTGGCTCATGGCCTCGTAAGCAGCAATCAAGGGCTCCACCTCGTTGACAGCAGCCTGCAGGTCGCTCTTGCCCCAGGCGTAGGACTCGTCGGCCAAATAGGCAGCAGCCGTGTTCAGGTTGTCGCGACCGGCAGTAATCTGTGCGCGGACAGCCGTCTCGTAAGCCAACTCCTTCTGGTTGTACTTGTTTCCATTCTTGCCCCAGATAGTAGCATTTTTCACATAGGTTACAGAACCATATTTAAAGGTTTTATATGCATCCTTACAATAAACCTTTATACCAAATTCGTATGTTCCGTCCTCAGGAACCTGAGCCGAAACGATAAACGTTGTGTAGTTCAGCGACTCTACATCCTTGACAACAGACACAACGGTGTCGGTAGCAGCGCCGTCGACAATCTTCACGGCGTAGGCGATACCGTAGGCAGGATTCAAGCCTTCATCGGTTTCCCAGGTCTTAATTACGCCAGGTTCACGAAGTGCAGCAAGGGCATCAATGGTGAACACGTAAGAGCCGGCACTCAACTGCTTCTGAATGGTGACACCCATGGCATTGTCGGGATTGGCATTAGCCCATGTATTACCTAACTGATAGTGACCCAGGTCGGGATAGGCACCGGTACTCCAGAAGCCGCGGTCAACACAGGTCCAGTCGCCAAAGGCTGCCTGTTTCTGCAAGTTGGGGGTAGCCTCTCTGATACCCAGATAGTTGGCAGAATTATTTGCCAGATAGTCTTCCATGTTATCCTTCAGGAAATCTGCAATCACCATACCACAGGTCTCCAACTTTTCATCAAGGTCAGCCTGGCTCGACTCGTCGCCTATACTTCTCAGGTCATCCAGATTCTCGTCGAAGCCTACATCATCCAGCAAAGCAGCATCCCAGGCGTAGCAGTTCCTGTAAGCCTCCATCTTCTCCACCATGGCATCACGCTGGCGCAGGTCTGCAAACTGTATGGCTTGTGCAACCTGAAGGTCGGCAATCTCCATCGTTGCGGGAATACCAGTGAAAGCAAAATAGTATGTACGGTTGATACCATCACCTACGATGGCATAATTAAAGGTCTGCCATTCCTCTGTCAGTTCTTCGCCAGTATTGATAACCACCTCTTCGGCTGTTTCACCATAGGCATTGGCAGAGTTACCTGCAAACCTCACCACATTTGGCACAATGACTTCTTTGGAAGGATTATTGCCATCCCAAACCGTCAGTTTCCTACGCACAGACATCAGCGACGATGACTTGGCCTTAAAACTAACCACGTAGGATTCGCTTGACGATGAAGGTACGAAGGTGTAGTACATACCTTCCTGAGCCGTACCGTCGATGCTCGACACGGAATTAATGTCCTGAGCATAGCCGTTGGCATTGATCGTGAAGATGTCGTCAATGGTTTTTCCTTCGGTAGCAGTAAGAACCGTCCAGCCAGACCAGTCCTGGAATGTGCTGTTGGTATTTAAGTTCGACCCCGTAATCTGGAATCGGCCCTGCGGCGTGTAGACGAACTCACCCACTTCGAGTGCGAACGACGATACGCTTGTCAACATGGCCATTGCAGCAAAAAGTAAACGTTTTTTCATTTTAAATAATTTTATAGTTAATAATATAGATAAAGTTGTTCTTTCCAGTAGTCAGCAATTCGGGTGCAAAGTTAATGATTTCCTTGACATAAAGCAAGAAAAACCGGCAAAATTTTTGCTTTTCTACCACATTTTTTGAGACACCGGCCTTACTCTCCTACTCATCACTCCTTGCCATAGACATTGCCCGTGAGGATGATGTTTGCCACTCCGATGTAGTCGCTCACGTCGATGATACCGTCGCCGTTCACGTCGGCAGCCACGGCATTGAAGCCCTCGGGCGTCTGACCCAGGATATGGTTGGCAATGCCGATATAGTCGCTCACGTCTACCTTGTCGTCGCCGTTAATGTCGCCAACGGTGTACACTTCGGTAACACGCAGGATGCCACTGCTGATATCACTCGTGTCCCACACATAGCCCAGGGGCAGGTCGAACTGTGGTGTGCCTCTGAACGAACTGCTGGCTGTCCACAGCGTCAGTTCGTCGCCGGCCTTCAACTGGCGGTTGGCCACGAAGTTCAACTTCACGGTGCCGTTGAACACGATGGTCTTTGCCTCTATCGTCGAGTTCTTCGATGCGTTGACCAGGAACACAATGGTGGAGCCCTCCTGTGCCTGGAAGGTGTTGTTCACGGTAATGGTGCCCGGCGAGGTCTCGTTGACGGCCGAGGCACAAGGCATTAACTCGCCACCGCCCATCACGTTGCACGAGTTGAGCAGCACCTGCCCCACAAAGCGGCCACCGCTCCTCACGATAGTAGGATTGGCACCATTGAGCAGGTCAGCGGGCTTGTATTTATAAGCCGTCACCGTGCCGCCTTCAATGGCCAGCGTGCCGTTCATCTTGCCCTCGGTCATCTTCATCTTGCCCGTGCCGCGCTTGGTCAGGGGCGAGGTGCTCACGGCGATGGTGCCGCCGTAGTCATCGGTACGCTCGGAGGTGATGCCCACCTCGGTTTTCATCTCGAAGTCCTCGTCGCAGTCCACAATCCATGTGCCCGAGCCCACGAGGGCGCCCGTGCCGCTGAACTTCTTCACGGTGATACTATTGCCTTCGTTGCTGAAACGCGCATTGGCAGCCACGTTGACCGTTGCCTTTGGCAGACCGTTGGTGTTGCGGTACATAAAGGCTGGATCGTACGACTTCTTGTTCTGACGGTTGTTCTTGTCTATATTGATAGTGCCCTCGAAGTTGCTCCAGTCGCCGTCATAGTAGCAGCGCACGCCACCGGTATAGACATTAAACGTGCCCGCGCCCGTCAGCCTACCCGTATAGGTGGAACGGTAGCCGCCATAGAAGGTGCCCGTCTTGCCCTCGGGCACGATAAAGGCCGTTGAGCAGTCGATGTTGGTGCCTTCGTCGTTGGCAGCCGTGACAGAGCCGCCCTGGAACTCCACCACGCTAGGCAGTGTCTCTACGTGCGCCGAGGTGTAGTTGCTGGTCACCGAGCCGCCCTTGACCACCAGTTTGGCCATGGGATTGGTCTGCGTGCCTATCTCCATCGAGCCGGCACCCGTCTTGTTGAGTGTGGCACCGCTGCCTCTGATGGCTTTGTTGAAGATGACGCTCTTGTCGGCGGGCACCTGCAAGGTGACCTCGCCGCTGATGGACAGCGTCTGGTCGGTAATCATCACACCGTCGGTAACCAGCGTGGTGCCGTCTTTCATCGTAATCTGCGACGAGGCATTGCCCAGCGAGCCCCAGTCTTGACCGGCATTGTTGGCCAGCATGGCCACGGTCACCCGGCCGCCGTTGATGACGGTAGAGCCGATATGATTCCAGTTCTTGAAGATCACACCGCCATTGCCGTTCTTGGTGACGATGCCGCCGCCCACGATGCTGTCGCCGGAGATGGTATAGTTCTTCGTCTCGTTGTTGAAGGTCACCGACTTGGCACTCACGGGGCCGCTGATGACCACATTGGTCGAGGCGGCATTGTCGTCGAACACCACGTCGTCGCCGGCCGACATATAGGTGGGCTGGCCGTCGTAGAGGAAGTTCTCGCTCACGGCCTGCTGCCAGGTGCTGTTGCCGGCGCTACCGTTCCAGATCACCTGTCCGGCTTCGCGCATAGACTCTACGACGAGTATCAGTTTGCCGTCCTCATGTTTGACCGATGCCTTCACGCTGGCGGGTGTGCCCTCGATGAGCAGGTCGGCCACATCGCCTGTTATGGTGGCAACGGTGCCTATCTCGTATGTTCCCGGTTCCAGCGTGCCGCTATAGTTGACCTGCAGCACGGGGTTCTTATAGCGCGGACCGAAGTTTTTCCATACATCACCGGTCTTAGCCTCTATGGAAAGGGTGGTGGCCGTCACCTGGTCAAACGCCCCGTCCTTGCCGTCGAGCACGATGCGCGAGCCGAAGCCCAGTGCCAGCGACGAGGCGCTGATGCTGCCCACCTGGTCCTGGCCGCCGGGATAGATGGTGGCGTTATAGTCGGCCTTCAGGCCGCCCATGAAGCGCCCGCCGTTGCTGATGAGCGTGGTGTGGCGGTTCAACCATACAGCACTGCTCTCCATGGTGCCGTCGAACATGAGCGTGCCCTGCCAGATGTCGGTCTCGCCCGTATGCTTCTCCGTGACGTTGGGCAGCACCAGCACGCCCTCGCCCTGCTTCACCAGGCGCGTAGCCCCACTGAAGGCACCGCCGGTCAGCGTGGTGGTATAGGTGGTCACGGTGCGGGTGGGCTGCTTCGGCGTGGATGATGTGGCCTGACGCGAGCCGCTGCCTGCCACCAGTGCGGGGGTGTTGACATATAATATATAAGGTGAGGCGCCGTCCTGCACGCCGATGGTCTTGTTCTCATAGCCGGAGATCAGCAACTGGTCGTTGGTGGTCTGGATGGTGCCGCTCACCTCCGTACGGCCGTCCAGGGTCAGTGCGGGCGGCTCCTTGGTGATGCCCTCCAGTTCGCCGAGGAAGAAACTGGGGTGTGGCGGCTGGTTGTAGCCCACGCTCTGCCACGTCATGCCGTTGCGGTATTCATGGTCGTACCACAGCGAGGTGATGCCCCAGGGCGAGGGATAACTGGACATCTGGATAATCAGTTTGTCGCCGGTACGCGTCACAATCTCCTCGCGCCAGTCGCCGAGGATGTCGCCCAGGAAGCAGGGGTTGTTCTTCGACGAGTTGTTCAGGTTGCCCTGCCCCAGCCAGCAGCGGCCGTTCTTATAGGAGCGGTTGGTGCCCACCTCATTACCATATTTATATACGCACGGAGCACGCTCCACACCCGGCGAGTCCATAAACTCGTCGAGCAGGTCGCCGTCCCAGTAGATGCGCATGTTCATATAGTCATCATTGGCCAGGTTCAAGCCATCAATCACCTTGTCGGCCACCAGGCTGATGACATCATAGCCGAAGGTGTTGCCGATGGCACCGGGATACGTGCCCTGGAAGTTGCCGGCCATGCAGCGCCCGTTGTCGGCACCGGTGCCGGTGGTGAAGCGCAGCGTCGACGACATGCCGTCGGTATAGGCGATGCCGGGCACGGTGCTGCCCTCCAGACAGACAAACTGCTCCAGTCCCCAGCGGTAGGGGTCCAGGTCGCCGCAGTGCTGCGCGTCGCCGTGGCCGAAGCCGGTGGTGGAGAGGCCGTAGCCGTTGTCGTCGATAATCATCGAGCCGAACACAATCTCGTCGCGGCCGTCCATGTCGACGTCGGCGATGGCGAAGTTGTGGAAGCCGTTGCCAAACCAGGGCGACCGGCCGTCGTAGCAGTTCCAGCGCCAGCGCTGCGTCAGTTTATGGGTAGCGGGGTCTACATCCAGGGCGCAGAACTTATGGCGTGTGTAGCAGCCGCGGCCCAGGAAGATGCTGGGGTTGCGGCCGTCCAGGTAGGGTGCACCGAAGTAGTGCTTGTTAGAGCGGTGGCCGGTGTCGCTGGCACCCCACACGGCAGCATATTCCGACTCGGTGGCACTGTACACATTGGAGGCCTCGCCGGCCTCGTAGCGCGGCAGAGGATATTCCATGGGTGTCCAGGTGCTGCCGCCGTCCCAGTCGAGATAAGGCTCACCCGTGGCACCGTTCAGGTAGATAAGATACTCCTTGCCGTGCTTGGTGTATTCGTCGCGCGGGGCGTAGTAGGTCATATCGCCCACCTTGATGGTCTTGCCCGTAGACGTGTGGATAATCATATTGTCGGCACCGCGCATCAGGGCCTCGGCCTTGCCGTCGCGGTCCCAGTCGTAGAGGATCAGGTCGAACTGCTCGTCGGGGCCGGCCATCATGTTCGGGCCCATGTCTATCCACCACAGGCGCGTGCCGTCCATCTTATAGCACTCGTGCAGGTTGAAGTCGGTGGTGTTGCCCTCGGTGCGCAGGTTGCCACTGTCGTTGCGGCGCTTCACCACAAACTCCATCTGGCCGTCGCCGTCGACATCGGCCACGGAACAGTCGTTCAATGTATAGGGGTAAGTGGTTGTACCATCAACGACCACAGGGCTGACGGTGGCACCATTGCGGTTGACCACAGGCTTCACGGGAATCTCCCAGTACTGGTGGTCCCAGGGCGTGCACTCGGCAGCCAGGGCGGTCTGCTCCGTGCCCTTCACCACCGGCACCACCTTGTAGGTGGCCGTCTTCGTGCCGCTGTTGTCCTGATAGTTGGTTGCCTCCAGGTCAGAGGCCACCTTCGTGCCGTTGCGATACACATTGTATTTCGTGTCGAAATATTCCGACGGCAACTTTCGCCAACTCAGAAAGATGCCGCTGCCCGACATGCCGTAGTTGCTGTCCTGTCCGGTCTTGTCGCCTTGGGGTATGGCCACGAGGCCGCGAGTCAGTCTGTCGGTCACACGCTGAGCATCAACGGTCACAGTAGCCGCTGCCAGCAAGAACAATGCTAATAATACCTTTTTCATTATAGATATAGTTTTTAATGTTTTCAGTAAACAAATGATAGTCATAGTTTTTATTGTTGGATGCAAAAATACATTATTTTTTCCATTCCTCCAAACAGATTGTCATAAATTGTAGCAGAAAAACAAAAAACAGGCCAAAAAAAACAAAAGGTATTATTTTAAAAGACAACAATGACAACAAAAACAACAATTTTTATCCATCGGCCTTATCATCGCATAGGCTCGATGCGCTTGTCTCTGCCCCTCTCTTGCTACCGTATGAAGACAACATGGCGGTGGCGGCTCGTCCTCACGGATGGGCCGCCACCTTATAAACTTTATTTTAAACTAACAATACCACAGGCCACCATCCTCACGGATGCACGCCCGAGGCTGTTCTATCCTTAGAGGCTATTCCTCGTCGTCGTCCCAGAGGGAACCGCTTTCACGGGAAAGATTACCCGATGACTCTGTTGTAGAACCTCCGTAGCCGGGGGATGCAACCATTATGTGAGATGTCTGGATTCTGACATTCTTTATTTCCGGATTCTGATATATCTTTTTCATTGTCGTGTTTCTTTTTGGGGTGTTAAACATGAATTACCATAAATACCCATGAATTTCTCATGAATTACTTTATAACAACTTTCTTGCCGTTCACAATGTAGAGACCCTTCATGGGCTGGGTGATGCGTTGGCCGCTCAGACTGTAGACATCATTATTCTCTACATTTATCAATTTCTCAATTTCAGCAATGCCTGTACCCTCGCCACCGAAGAGCGAGAAGAAGGCACGAGCCGACGAACCGTCGAAGTCAGCAGGCAAGTAGGCCGTGTTGGCACCTACGGTGAACGCGTTGGTGTTCTTGTAGAAACCAAGACCATTGGTGGCATCGTTCATCAACACATAGCCGGCTTCGGCATCTATGGTTGTGTTAGCCGTCACACCGACCAGTTTATTGGCTGTCACGACGGTAGAACTGCTTGCAACAACGGGAATACTAGCAGTACCTTCATCACCCTGCAAAAGCAGTCCAGTGTTAGCAGGAACGGTGCCACCTTTCACCGAGGTTTTTGCGAGCACACCGTCAGCACCGCCAGTCACGATATAAGCCTCGGTCAAACCAGTAGCGTTTGCAAGGTCAAGAGCGTAAGGCGAGCAATAGGTAGCCCAGCCAGATGCGGTAATGGACTTGGAAACGCTGGTTCCAGTAGGTGTATATATATTAAGTGTTGTGAACGTGTTGTTGTTCACCTGCGAACCAAATGAGAATTTCCCATCCGTTGACGTGGAATAAATGCCATTACCTACTAAGTCAATTAAAGTAGCAAAACTGCCATCTATCCAGGTGTTGATAGTGAATGAACCTTTATTCCATCTTGGAGCAAGACCTTTACGTGTGTCTGAATTTTGAGCCTTGGTAATTCCAAAGATGCCTGTTCCAGAAAGAGTAATTCCCGATATGTGGTTGACATCGTTAATCTGATAAACCTGTACACCTGCACCCGTAATTGTAATGTTGTTACCCACAACACTTAACCCAACGCGATAACTGTCTTGTGTGAAATCATATCTGCGAGACAGCAGGAATGCAGATGCATCAACGTCAAGCGTTGCAGCATCTGAAGTAGTATAGCCGTCGGCAGAGGCGGTTACGGAGATAGTTCCTGCGGTACTGGCAGTATATGGTGAACTAATAGGGTTGCCGCCAAGTGTAGCACTGAGCGTGATAGTGGGAGTTCCATAAGTACCAGTAGAAACGGCAGCAAACGTGTACTGCTTATAGTATTTCTCATTATCTAACCCCATTCCTGTCAACGTAATTATGGGTTGAGTTAACTTGATAGTGGTGCCGACTGCAACATCCTGTGAACCTACCGTAGATGCTGTGCTGGTGGAACTGACGCTGATAGCCTTTACCGTAACAGTGCTTTCACTTACAGAACCCTCACCAACAGTAATCTCCTGACTTGCTATTGTGAATGAATTGGGAGATGACGTTGTTGGCGTAGAACCGTCGGTAGTGTAATAAGTGGTAATATCATTACCAGCATCTGATGTACCTGATGTAATAGTCACCTTACGAGTATTGTTATATGCGCCAGTTATGGCGAAAGTTGGTGCCGTTACAGTTTCGTTACCTGTGGTTTTAATGACTATGCTTGCAATAGCAAAATTGTTATTGGTGAAATACAAGTCAAGATTGCCATCAGCTGCTACAGTGTATTCCGTTCCAGAAGAAAGTGCGGCATCTACAGCAATACCCGTCAACTGGCTCGCACTACATGTATAGGGGTCTGCTGCTTTACCAGACTGCTTATAATAGGTAAACTTAATCTTGTCGCCTGCCTTTAGATTCAAGACAGAGAAACGTGCTGCTCCTTGTGCGTCGGCTGTACCATTACCATTCCACTGACCAGCTAATCCATGCTGATAGTTGTTACTGCTTGAACGCCACATAAAACGGATCTGAGAACCAGCATTGTACTGGTAATCCACTGCGAAACGACCTTTAAGGTCAAGTGTCTGGGCATTAACAGTAAGATTATCAATAACCTTAACCGTACCAGCCTTGGCACTTGTTCCTGACTGAGCAATACCATCGCCCGAAGTCGTTAGGTTGCCAGTACCATTAGCGGTAATAAATGCGGCGAAATCGTAGGTCTCCGTAATGTCCACTGCCCACGCACTTGCCCCCACGCCCAGCAGTACTGCGACGAGGAGCACTTTCATTGAATTTAGTAGTTTCTTTTTCATTGTTTTTGTTTAAGTTAGATATTAGTTAGTTGTTAATAATGCATAGCCTTCTGTCTTGGCGGAAACTGGGCCAGAAGTGTATATACACAAAAAAGCGCAGACTTCCGTCATACGCTTCACGGGCCTACCACAGCCCCTAATAATCTATGTAGAAGTCTGCGCATAATGCGCAACTTCAACGATTATTAGCACTTGCCCTTTAATCTCTTTCAGAGGTGGTAGTTCGTGAAGCGATTGAGCAAATAAAATGTTGTGTGTTCATGCAAACACGGTGCAAAAGTAATCAATAATTCTGAGATGGGCAAGAAAAAAGCGGAAAATCTGCGACGCGTGGCAAAAATCTCGCCTAAAAAATCATATAACTCAACTTTCCAACCTTCATGCTATGGAAAGAAATGTGAATAATAAGAATAATTGAAGTTTCCCACCTTTATTTTCACGAATTAGAGAGTTTGTCACCCCACCCCTACCCTTCCCCTACATGGGAGGGGAGTGCCATGCGGCTTGTTCGCTGCGGTAGCAGGGACTTTTTAACCCAAAACGGTCGTTAGACCGTTATAAGTTGTCTATGTTGTACATGTTGTTTTAAAAAGGACAAAAGGTGTTTTTTAAAAGACAACAATGACAATAAAAACAACATTTTCGGTCTAACGACCGATGTGGGTTTAAAGTAGACTCATTAATAGTGTAAAACAAATGCTGTTGACCTGTGTCGCGCGACCTGTTGACCTAGGTCAACAGATCGATTGACCTAGGGCGGCAGATCGGTTGTCCTAGGTCGGCAGATCGGTTGACCTAGGTCAGCAACTAAGCAAGGAGCCTGTTTTGACCTGCAAACGAGCCTGTTTTCACCTGCAAACGAGCCTGCTTTGACCTGCAAACGAGCCTCCATCATAGTTTTTACTAATAACACTTCTCACCTCTCACCTCTCACCTCTCACTTCAACAGACGACGGCCGCCGATGCTCACGCACCAGCGGCCGTACTAAAACATTATATAAAAACTTTACTACACACCCTGCCGCTTTTCCCTCGGCAGGGGTGCTCGGCTGCGGCCGCGGCAGCGCCGGCAAGACGGCGTGCGGCGGCCGTAAGGGGGTTAGTCCTCGTCGTCCCAGAGGCTGCTGCTGCGGCCGTAAGAAACGTCGGTGCTTGTGTATTCGTCGCCAGGTGTCCCTCCTGTGGCAACACCGCCTTGCGATGCTTCAAGCAGATGCTGTGTGTTGACGACCTTTACA
This sequence comes from Prevotella sp., assembly GCA_017455845.1. Lineage (GTDB taxonomy): Bacteria > Bacteroidota > Bacteroidia > Bacteroidales > Bacteroidaceae > Prevotella. The sequence goes on from JAFSYY010000021.1 coordinate 33,984, forward strand.
AGAATTGTTTCCGGTGATTGATATATCTTTTTCATAATCTTTGTTCCTTTCTGATTTGTTAATACTTTGCTTTTTCAA
>JAFSYY010000022.1 GCA_017455845.1 Prevotella sp.
ATGCAGCATCTTCCTTTACGAAGTACAGCGACGAGGTTACTAACGAAAACGACGTGCTCTCGCGCGAGGCACCCGGTTTCGACCTCTGGGACGACGAGGACTAACCCCCTTACGGCCGCAGCACGCCGTCTTGCCGGCGCTGCAGCGGCCGCAGCCGAGCACCCCTGCCGAGGGAAAAGCGGCAGGGCGTGTAGTAAAGTTTTTATATAATGTTTTAGTAGGGCCGCTGGTGCGTGAGCATCGGCGGCCATCGTTGTAAGCAGCAAAGTGAAATCTGCGCCTTAGGCCGCGCGATGCTGCTTCTGCCAGATCTCGATGGAGTTGATGATGTTCTGCCAGAGGATATAGCAGCCGGGGCCTACGCTCGAGAGAGGGTTCAGGTAGGTGATGCCGAGCCAGATGGCGAAGGCGGTGTTCTTCTGGCCTAGCCCCTGGCCGGCCTCCTGCGTCCTGTTGAAGTAATGTCCTATGAAGCGGCCTACTGCAAACTGTATGATGCAGAGCACCAGTCCCAGCAGGGCAATGGCTGTGAGGAGCATCACCGAGGCCTCGGCATGCACGATGTTTTTCACCGTGGTGCCCGTCACAATCATCAGCGAGCAGCCCCAGAGATAGAAGGAGAGGTCGCGCACCGACACTATCCTGAGGTGGAGGCGGTGCATGAAATGCTTCACGATATAGGCCAGCAGCATGGGCAACACCAGGAGGATGACCACCTGATAGAGTATCTTTGTGAATGCTGCCATAAACGTGATGTCGGCCGACTTCTCTATCAAGGGGAAGCACACGGGCACCAGCAGCACCGTCAGCAGGTTTGACAGGAAGGCGTATGTGGTCATCTCTTCCAGCGACCCGCCCAGTTTCTGTGTGACCACCGCCGCTGCCGTGGCACAGGGTGCTATGATACACATCAAGAGGGCCTCCATTAGAATGAGTAATGAGTAATGAGAAATGAGAAATGAAGAGCGGCTGTTAGAAAACAATATCAGTGCCATCACGATGCCCACGAAGAGCAGGTTGAAGATACACACCCACAGATGCCACCATACGGGGCGCATCTTGTGGAAGTCTACCTTGCAGAACGTGACGAAGAGCACGAGAAACATGAACAGCGGCAGGATGGCCTCCATGATGGGGTCGAAAAAACGGGCTGCCTCATCGAGGCATGGCACGAAGGCAAACAGCAGATACAACGCCGCGCCCATCCCCATGGCGACAGGCAGCGTCCAGTCTTTTATAAATCGTATGATGTCCATTTGGTTGCAAAAGTACGACTTTTTGCGGAGTTAAAGGGAGTTAAGGGCGTTAAAGGGAGTTAAAAGGCGATAGATAATCCAATTAAATCATGTATATTTGCAAAAATCTATTGTCTAACAACTAAAAACCTATTGTTTTATGGATTACAAGATTATTGACATTGAAGGTGTAGGCGACGTTTATGCAGAGAAACTGCAGGCCGCAGGTATTAACAAGGTGAGCGAACTGCTCGACAAGTGTGCTGCCCCCAAGGGCCGCAAGGAACTGGCCGAGGCAACCGGCATCAGCGAGAAACTTATCCTGCGCTGGACCAACCATGCCGACCTGTTCCGCATCAATGGCGTAGGCCCTCAGTTTGCCGAACTGCTCGAGGCTGCCGGCGTCGACACCGTGAAGGAGTTCCGTCATCGCGTTGCCGAGAACCTGCAGCCGAAGTTGGCCGAGGTCAACGAGGCCAAGAATATCTGCAACCGTGTTCCTGCCGTCAGCGAGGTGCAGAAGATGATTGACCAGGCTAAGGAACTGGAGCCGCGCATGACGTATTAATGAGACAGAAGGCTTGACATGAAAAAAAAAAACAGGAGGGCGTAGCCAAACGTCCTCCTGTCTCTTTCTTTGTGTGGATTTGATAGAGACCCCACCCCTGCCCCTCCCCTCGAGGGGAGGGGAGTGCCATGCGGGTTGTTAGTGTGTCATGAAAAACAATACGGCAGCAACGATAAGAATCATATAGGTGCAGCCCTTCCATATCTTTCCGAACACATAGCAAGCCGCAATCAGGAGCAGCACCATGAGAATATCGCTGAAACTGATATGTAGCGGCTGGTAGTCGGCAAAGTCCTCCATGCCGTCCATCATACCGCCACGCGTGCCCCCCTCGCCGGCGATGTCTTCGTCGGAATCGACCTGTGCCCAACTCTTCAGATGCATCAGAGCCAGGCAGATGATGAGGTATATTTTCAGGGATAATTGATTCATCTTTCCTTTGTGGGGTGCAAAGGTACGAAAAAAAATGCGTATTCTCTGCGCTTTTTATTAAAATATAGAAAAAATATTGGTCTTTTCGCTTTTTTTAAGTAACTTTGCCGCCTAAAAAACAATAAATCATATAAATAAGCAGAAAAACATGTATCCACGTATGACGGCTGCAGAGGCTGCAGCATTGATTAAGAATGGCGACCATATCGCCATGAGTGGTTTCACACCCGCTGGTGTGGCCAAGGCAACAACAAAGGAACTGGCCAAGATTGCCGTAGCAGAGCACGAGGCCGGACGAGAGTTCAAGGTGGCCATCTTTACCGGTGCCTCTACAGGACAGTCGACCGATGGCGACCTGGCCAATGCACAGGCTATCCTCTACCGTGCCCCTTACACCACCAACCCCGATTTCCGCAAGCATGTGAACCTGGGTGAGATTCCCTACAACGACCTGCACCTGAGCCACATGGCACAGGAGTTGCGCTACGGCTTCTACGGCGATGTGGACTGGGCCATCCTGGAGGTGTGCGACATCGAGGATTGTGGCAGCGACTACCACGTCTATCTGACGGCCGCCGGCGGCATCAGCCCCACGGCAGCACGTCTGGCTAAGAAGGTTATCCTGGAACTCAACGCGTTCCATAACGCCAACGCCAAGTTCATCCATGATGTCTACGAGCCTCTCGACCCGCCTTACCGCAAGGCCATCCCCATTGAGCATGTGGGCGACCGCATAGGGCAGCCCTTCGTCTCTATCCCCAAGGAGAAGGTGGCGGGTGTCGTAGAGTGTAACATCCCCGACGAGGCCCGTGCCTTCAAGGACAGCGACCCCGTGACCGACAAGATAGGCTTCCTCACCGCCGAGTTCCTGGTGGAGGAGATGCACAAAGGCCGCATCCCCAAGGAGTTCCTGCCTCTGCAGAGCGGCGTAGGCTCAACGGCCAATGCTATCCTGGGTGCCCTGGGCGAGGACAAGCACGTGCCCGACTTCAATATCTATACAGAGGTGATCCAGAACTCGGTTATCGAGATGATGCTCAACGGCCGCGTGAAGGATGCCTCGGCCTGCTCGCTCACCGTCTCTAACGAGTGCCTGATGCAGGTCTACGACAATATGGACTATATGAAGCACCACCTCACGCTGCGCCAGAGCGAGATCTCGAACTCGCCGGAGATTATCCGCCGCCTGGGTGTCATCGCCATCAACACCGCCATCGAGGCCGACCTCTACGGCAACGTGAACTCCACACATATCAGCGGCACGAAGATGATGAACGGCATTGGCGGTAGCGGCGACTTCATCCGCAATGCCTACCTCAGCATCTTCACCTGTCCGTCGACGGCCAAGGGCGGCCTCATCTCGAGCATCGTGCCCTTCGTCAGCCATCAGGACTCCAGCGAGCACGACGTGAACATCATCGTGACCGAACAGGGTATCGCCGACCTGCGCGGCAAGAGTCCTGCCCAGCGTGCCGAACTCATTATCGAGAACTGTGCACATCCCGACTACAAGCAGTTGCTGTGGGACTACCTGAAGATCTCGAAGATGGGGCAGACGCGCCACAACCTCACCGCGGCCTTCGCCATGCACGACACGCTGGCACGCAAGGGCGACATGCACCTCACGGACTTTGCCGAGTACGTCAAATAGAAGTGAGAAGTGATTATAGCGGGTCTACATCGTAATAGACCTGAAGCGACGCATAGCGCTTGTCTTGCAGCATCTGCTGCCGGGCAAGCGCTAAGTATTTGCGCACCAGCGGCATGTCAATGCCCACCTCCAGTTTCAGCACCAGTTTGCGGATGCTCAGCGTCTTCACACGGGCCACGACGGGCTTGTCGGGTCCTAAGACGCGGTCGCCGAACCATTGGCGCAGGCGCGTGCCCATCTCTATGGCGGCCGTGTTGACCACCATGTCCTTGGGATGTTTCAGATAGACGTAGATAAGACGGTAGTAGGGGGGATAATGGAAAGCCAAACGCTCCTGCAGATGCTCATGGACAAAGGCGGCATAGTCGTTGCCCACCACCTGCCGGATAACAGGAAGGTCAGGACTCTTGGTCTGCAGGATGACCAGTCCGCGACGGCCTTTCCGCCCGGCGCGCCCGCTCACCTGAGCCATCATCATGAAGGCATGCTCGTAGGCGCGGAAGTCGGGCTGGTTGAGCATGGCGTCGGCATCGAGGATGCCCACCACGCTGACCTTGTCGAAGTCGAGGCCCTTGCTGATCATCTGTGTGCCGATGAGCAGGTTGGTGCGCCCGGCCGAGAAGTCGGTGATGATACGTTCGTAGGCATTACGCGTGCGGGTGGTGTCGAGGTCCATACGTGCCACGCGTGCCTCGGGGAAGATGTCGCGTATCTGATCCTCAATCTTCTCCGTGCCATAGCCGCGCCCCTGCAGGTTCTTGCTGCCGCAGGCCGGACACTGTTCCGGCACGTGATAGGTAAAGCCGCAATAGTGGCACGACAGTTGGTTCATGGTGCGATGGAGTGTCAGGCTGACGTCACAGTGCTGACAGCGGGGCACCCAGCCGCACTGCCGGCACTCTATCATCGGTGCCCAGCCGCGGCGGTTCTGGAAGAGTATGGCCTGCTCGCCGCGCTGCAACGCCTCACGCACACTGGCCAGCAGTTGTGGCGAGAACGGGCCGTGCATCATCTTCCGGTGCTGCAGGTCGCGTGTGTCCACCACCTGTATCTCCGGCAACTCGATGCCCTGATAGCGCTCGTTGAGTGTCACCAGCCCGTATTTCCCCTTCTGTGCGTTATGACAGGACTCCAGCGAGGGGGTGGCGGTGCCAAGGAGAACCTTCGGTTCAAATGAGGAATGAGAAATGAGAAATGAGGAATGTAAATGGCCAAATGAAGAAATGTCGTCGGCAGTGTCATTTAAACATTTCTCATTTTCATTTCTCATTTCTAATTTCTCATTTCTCATTTGCGTAAGCATGATAGCCGCACTCCTGGCGTGATACCTCGGCATGGGGTCCTGCTGCTTGTAGGAGGTCTCGTGTTCCTCGTCCACGATGACGAGGCCCAGGCGCTGGAAGGGCAGGAAGACGGCGGAGCGGGCACCCAGGATGACATCGTAGGGATTCTTGGAGAGTTGCTTTTGCCATATCTCCACGCGCTCAGCATCGCTGTATTTGGAGTGGTAGATGCCCAGTCGGTTGCCGAAGACGCGCTGCAGGCGCTGCATCATCTGCACCGTGAGGGCTATCTCGGGCATGAGGAAGAGCACCTGCCTGTGCTCGTCGAGTTCGCGCTGAATCAGATGGATGTATATCTCTGTCTTGCCGCTCGACGTGACGCCATGCAGCAGGGTGACCTTCTTTTTCAGGAACGAGAAGAGTATCTGGTTGTAGGCCTCCTGCTGGGCGGCACTCAGCGGTTTGATATGCTCGGGATGGGGCTCGCCGCCCTGGTTCAGCCGTCCCACCTCAACCTCGTAGGTCTCCAGGAAGCCCCGCTTCACCAGTTGGTTGATGACGGGCAGCGTGGTCTCTGCCGCGTTTATCAGTTCCTCGCGGGTGATCTCCAGCACGGCCTCGCTGCATGTGTTCTTGCTCTGGCAAGCGTCTCCTTCCGTCGCCGAGCGGCCTTCAATCGTGTCCCAGCGTGAGAGCGAGAGATAGGCTATAAACGCCTCCTGCTGCTTGGGTGCTCGTGCCAGCATGTTTAGTGCCACATGCAGCGTTGGCTCGTTCTGATAGTTGGGCGTCAGCCGTATGAAGGTCTCGGTGCGCGGTTTGTAGCCCTCCTCTGCTTTCAGGCCGGCCGGCATGGCAGCCTTGTAGACCTCGCCGATGGGCGACATGTAATAGTCGGAGATCCATTGCCATAGTCTCAACTGCTGTGGCAAGAGCACGGGCGTATCGTCGAGGATCAGGGCGACGGGCTTCACCTGATAGTCCTCCGGTTTCTCATTGTGCAGTCGTCCGATGATGCCCACATAGTTCTTGTTGCGACCGAAAGGCACCAACACACGCTGTCCCGTCTTCACCCGATGTTCGAGTGAAGGCGGGACAGCGTATGTAAACATGCCGTCGAGCGGCACAGGCAGTATCACGTCAGCGTACATGGTGCAAAGTTACGCATTTATTCTGAAACTGCCAAATAAAGAAGTTGGTTTTGTTACTGGAGTATCGAAACTGTATACTACTCGTATTCCTGCCGCATACAACTTGTATTCAGGCCGAATACAGTTTGTATTCGGCCGGAATACATTTTGTATACAGCCTGTATACAACTTGTATTCGGCCTGAATACAAAAATGACCAAAATGGAGGCACCATTTTGGTCAACATAAAAACGAGGGTGTGTCTGTTTTTGACACACCCTCGTTTTTGTGCTATCGCAGTATTCTGGGTATGGGAACACCCCCCAGTTGTTTAGAAATAATAAGCCGCAGAGACCTGCAAGGTGTTGCTCTTCACGTCGTACTTGTCCTTGATGTCACCTGCTATGTTGCCCTTGATGTCGGCCGTGTTGCCAAGGGGTATGCAATAGACGACACCCACTTCTAAATGACTGACATGGATACCGGCACCGAGATTGAATCCGAAGGTAGACTTCTTCAACTGGAACGTGTCGTTGACCGTTGCCTTGGTTTCATCGAGGTAATTCAGGTCGATGTCGGTGTCGCCCACGTTGAAGCCTATCTGCGGACCAGCAGCCACGTAAATGCCGGCAATGCTTCCCAGTCCGATGTTATATCGCACATTGATGGGCACATAGACATACTTCATAGTGACGGTCTCGCTCTCAACCTCCGTCTTGCGCTGGTCGTAGAACACGGAGCCGTCGAAACCCAGACCGCCGGGCAGCGACACCTTCAAGGTAGGACCGATATACCAGCCGTTCTTGTTGCTCTTGACCATGTCGTAGGCCGACGACCATCCCGACACCTTGTCTAAATCCATCTTGGTGATGTTATAGCCTCCCTTCAAGCCAAAACTCAGGCCCTGGGCCTGCGCTTCGCTAGTGAATAGTGAAGAGAGAATAGTGAATAACACCGCAATGCTAAATAATTTCTTCATAATCTACTATGTTTTTGTTAATATTTATTCGAGGTGCGAGGTGCGAGGTACGAGGTGCGAGGTGCGAGGTGCGAGGTGCGAGGTACGAGGTGCGAGGTGCGGGGTGCGAGGTACGAGGTGCGAGGGCGATGTTTAGTGTCGCTGTCGCCTTACCGATACACGGGCGGCGGACGAGCCGGACGAAGAACTCTTTGACGACTTGCTGCTCTTCACCTTTTCTGTCTTCTCCTTTGGCTGACGCTGCTTACGCGCTGCCTTCTCGGCAGCCTTCAACTGCTTGGGATCGGCACTGGCAATGCTGTCGAGCGAGTCGCGCTTCTGCTTGTCGCCGAAGATATTGTTGCGGAAAGCCGTCAGTTCAGCCTCGATACGCTTCTGCTCGGCCGACAGTTTGGTGGAGTCGCTGCCTGCAATCTGTGCCAGCGTCTTGCCCAGACGGTTGGCGGTCTTGTAGATCTTGCCCTTGTACTTATTGAGCGTGAAATAGTCGTCAAGGTTCATCTGCGCAGCATCATTGACATCGCTGGTCTTCACGGTCTGCCTGCTGAGATATGGCTCCACCTCACTGTATTTCACCCAGAAGAGCGGGTATTTGGCTGCCTCGCCGCCGAAGTCGTCCTCGCGGAGCATCACGGGGCAGAAGGCGATGGGCTTGATGCGGAACGACGAGTTGGCCTGGTCGTAGTAGGCACACTCCTTGAGGTAGTACATCTTGACTTCGGCCGAGGGGATGTCGCTGTTCTCCACCTTCACCTTGCCGCCTTGCTCCTCGTAGAAGATATGGTAGTTGTCGAGGATGGTCTTCATATCGACCTTGGCCGATGGCTCCAGCACCTCGTTGCCGTCGAGGTTGTACTCATAGACGGGAATGTAGCCGTTGAGTGCCAGTTTGAACACGTAGGTGAAGAGGTTCAGACGCTTGCCCTGTGGCTCTACGGGGTCGTAGAGTCCGGCATTCTCCTCCTCGCTGAGGTCTATCTCGCGGTAGATGTCACGCCGCCACACCACGTCCTCCGGCATGTCGACAGCCGTAGGGTACATGATCTTCATGCGCTGCGTCATGCCACCCTGCGTGGTGTTGCCCTGCTGCTGATCCTTCTTCTGCTGCGCGTTGTTGTTCTGCTGCACACGGCTCTTCTTGGGCTGGGCAAACGCTACGCTAAATGTGAAAAAGAATAGTAGAATGGAGATGATTCCTCTTTTTTCCATAATTATTATATGTTAAATATTTATTATTCTATCAAAATATCCCTCCCTATGGGAAAGGCTACGGGTAGGCGGGCTTTGCTCGGGAATGGGCTTGGGTAGGTTTCTTATTGAACCTTTATTTCCATAGCAGCGGTGAGGGTGCGCTCGATGCCATCGGGACCTACGGCCACTACGCGTGAGATGTAGAAGCGGCGGCCACGGGAGAGTTTGCGGAACTGGTCTTTCTGTGCTGCCGAGAAACGCGGGCCGTCGCTGGCCAGTGGCTTGGCGTTACCCATGTTGTCGAAGAACACAGTCTCGAAGGAGCGCACGCTGAAGGCGATGTCGAGGATGCCATCGTCGATGGCGGCGCCAACGACCTCGGCACCGAGCAGCCCGGCCTTGTGCATGTTGCCGCCCTTGAAGCGTGAGGGGTTGCCCGCCTCGTCCTTCACATCAATGAATGGTGTAGGATCGGGCAGTTTACGCACGCGGAAAGCGAATGTTCCCATCGTCTGCGGACGGCCTGTGTTTGTCGAGGTGACGGTGATGATGGCATCCTGGCCTATCTTCGACGGCTTGGCGATATACTTGCCGGGGCCGGTGGGCGTGAGTGTGCCGTTGGTCATCGATGCGGAGATCTTGTTCAGGGGTACGCCGGGCACCGATACGCTGATGGGGTTGTTGTAGCCGGCATAGAGCATGCGTGTGAGGTCGGCAGAAACCGTAGCACTCGGCTCCACAACCGTATATTTCTGCTCAAAGTCACGGCGCAGTTTGTCGCCGTTGCCGTTGACGGTCTCTATCCATCCGCTCAGGGTGAAGTCGCCCGTGCGTCCGCACACCAGTTCGTAGGTGTTGTCCTTCAACTCCATCTTCTTGCCACCGATATAGATGTCGGGCACCTGCGTGGTGTCGACGGCAGCCATCACGATCTTGGCCGAGAACTTGTCGCCCTGCACGATGGTCTGCGAGTTGGGAATGACGAAGGCCTCGAGGAGGTTTACGCGGATGTCCTTCACGTCGATGTTCTGCACCAGCGTGTGGAGCACCTCTTTCTCGGCGTTGCGCACGTCGCCCTGCAGTTTCGAAAGGATGGTGACGGCGGCGATGGCGGGCATGGCCTCGAACTGCGTCTCCTGCCAGTTCTTGCCGAGTGAGCGTTTCTCCGGCGGCACCTCTGTGGTCAGGTCGCTGGCAATATTGCGCTGCTTAGCCGTGTCGGGAATCATCTTCAGGATGCGCTCACGGTAACTCTCGATAGCCAGTTTCAGAGCCTCGCCCTTGCCGCGTCCCGGTGCGAGCATCACTTGATTGGATGCCTCCAGGTCTTCCTGACCCTTCAGATGGTCGGGGTCGCCGTCCTTGCCGTCGGCCTCGCGTGCGATGGCCAGTTTCAGTTCGGCGGCAAAGTCGTAGAGCGAGTCGCTCATCTGCCTTACCAACTGGGCTTTGTCGTACCATTCCTTCACCTTCTGCGGGTTGGCTTTCATCTGCTCCTCGAAGGCGTCGTAGATGGCCTGGTTGTCCTTTATAGCGTTCTCCGTGGTCCGTCCGATGCTTTCGCCCACGATGGCGAAGCCGTTGAGCACCTCGTTGGAGACGTTCAGCGCAAGCATGGCCATCAAGACGACATACATCAGGTTGATCATCTTCTGGCGCGGAGATACGGGTCTTTTTCTTATTGCCACCTTATTATATATTTACGATTTACTAATTTTCGATTTTCGATTTACTAATTTTCGATTTTCGATTTGATACCACTGCGGTAGCAAATTCTTCACTCTTCACTCTTCACTTTTCACTCTTCACTCTTCACTCGTCACTCTTCACTCTTCACTACTTTTGGCATGTTGGTGGTCATAGCCTCAATCATGCGGGCATAGATGCGGTTCAGTTCGGCTATCTGATCGGCCATGCGGCGCGTCTGGTCGTTGATCTGGTCGATGGTGCCAATCTGCTGCGAGGCACCCTTGAGTTGCATCTCATAGACCTTGCAGATGCCGGTGAGCGTGCGGTTGAGGTTCTCCATCTCCTCGCTGTCGCGTGTCAGACGCTCGCTCTGCTCAGACACCTTCTTCAGCGTCTCGGTGAGGGCCTTCAGTTGCTCCACATAACTCTGTGTGGCTTCCTCCATCTCCTCGGGATCAATCTCGGGCAGTTCGGGCTGCTGGATGCCACCGATGACGCCGCCAATGACACCACCGCCGATGACACCACCGCCAACGACACCACCGCCGGCCGTTCCCTCGATAGCACCTTCTGCTCCCGTTGCTGCGATGCCTTCGCCGCCAGCAGAGCCACCGCCAATGATAACCGTTCCGCCAGAAACACCGGAAATACCGGAAACACCTGCCACGCCGGAAACACCAGCAACAGCACCCTCGTCAGCCACTTCGGCCACAGCGCCCTCATCGACCTGTACCTCTTCGCCAACATGGGTAGGCAGTTCCTTGCCCTCCTCGGTCTTGTCGAACGGGCGGTCGAAGCCTGCGATGAAGAACACGAGCACCTCGGTACCCATACCCAGGAACAGCATGAAGTTGGCTCCCGGGAGGTGGGTCAGTTTGAAGAGAGCACCCAGGATCACTATCGACGCGCCCCAACTGTAGGCGTAGTTCATGAACGTCTGTCCGGGTACGCTGTCCAGCCACTTCTGTAGCAGGTAGATGATGTTTAATTTGCTATACTTTGTCATCTTGTATATTTTCGATTTACGGATTTTCGATTGACGGTTTATTAGTGGATGGTGGTGCCTCCAAAGTTGTGGCGGGCTTCATCCTTGACCATTACTTTTTTTTTGCCGAAGCCTTCACTTGCTTTGCCTTTTCGCTACTGGTGTTGGCCAGGCTGCGCACGCAGCGGAAGCCGATGTATGAGCGCGGCTGGTTCTGATACTCGCTGCTGCGCCATGCCGAGCGGATATAACTCTCGGGGTCTTTCCACGAGCCGCCTCTCACGCTCTTCTTCTTCAGCCGGTAGGGGTCTTCCAAGGCGGCGTTGTATTTCAACTGCGGGTTGATGTCGTTCATGGCATCCACGCCGGCCTCGGTATAGATGGTCGAAGTCCATTCAGCCACGTTGCCGGCCATGTCAAACAGGCCGTTGCTGTTGGCACTGTAGATACCCACCTTCGACGTAATCAGGTTGCCGTCCTTGGTATAGTTGCCGTTGTCGGGCTTGAAGTTGGCAAAGAAGCAGCCCTTGCCGCTGGCTACGTCCTCGTTGGCCCAGGGGAACTCGTTCTGGTCCTTGCCACGGGCGGCAAACTCCCATTCAGCCTCGGTGGGCAGACGATAGCGCTGCACATAGCGGGCAGCGGGGCCCAGGCCTTTCAGCAGGAACTCCGTGCGCCAGGCGCAGAAGGCGTTGGCCTGCTCCCAAGTAACGCCCACGACGGGATAGTCGTTATAGGCGGCATTCGAGAAATAGTTGCGCAGGTAGGTCTCGTTGTCGGAGTTGGGGAAGTCGTTCACCCAGCACGTGGTGTCGGGGTATATATTAATAATGTACGTGTTAAGGAAGTCCCACGGTCCGGTGAGTTCGCGGTTGATGGTCTGGCTCACAATCTTGCCCTCATCGTCGATATAAGCGGTGTCCTTCGATATCCACACCTTATCCTCGGGGTTCACCTTCACGTCGGTGTTCAGATTGCGCTCCTCAGGGTTCAGACGGTTGCGGCGCAGGGCGGCCTCGGTATAGTCGTACACCTCGTAGCGATAGTTCATCTGGCTGGCGTCAAGCATCTTCTCGCCCGTGACGGGGTTAGTCACATAGACGCTCTCAATGGCCCGCAACTCATCCTCGTTGGGCTTGCGTGGCAGGTTCTTCTTCCAGTTCAGGTGGGGCTTGATGGGGTCGCCGTTCTTGTCCTCCTCAATCTTGTAAGTCTCGTCGCCGCCGTAGTTGGGGTCGGCCAGACGCTCACGGATGATGGAGTCGCGTACGTAGTTGACAAACTGCCGATACTCGGAATTGGTAATCTCCGTATCGTCCATCCAGAAACCGTCAACCGAGATGTCTCTCACGGGTGTCTGCTTACCCCATAGCGAGTCGGGTGTTTCCATACCCATACGCAGGTGGCCGCGCTTGACGAGCACCATGCCGTAGGGTGCGGGCTCTGAGAATCCCTTTCCGCTAGCCCCCGTGAGTTCGCCTCCCGATGCCGACGTTTCCTTGCCGCCGAAGCAAGAGGCCAGGAAAAAAGCAAAAAGGCAGACCAACAGACCCACCCCCAGCCCCTCCCTGCGAGGGAGGGGAGTAGTTATTTTTGCCGCTTGTTTCCTAAAAGAAAGACGACAACTACAGGATTCCGTTATTACTTTTTTATTCATATCTTCAATAAACTCTTATATTCTCTATTGCTTTCTGCTTTAATTTGTAACCACTCCCTCCATTTTACAGGGAGGGCTTGGGTGGGCTTCACAGCAGTCTCACGCTCTGGTGGCGGTTGCGCCCCTTCTTTGAGAAGTTGATGTCGGTCTGATAGCCCACAAACAGTTCATGGCCGCCGCTGCCCAGCCTCTGCACCGTGGTGTTGTATTCGTAACTGTAGCCCAGCATCACGCCGTGGAACTTGCCGCCCACGTAGGCGGTGACGGAGTTGGTAGGACTATAGCCCACACCCGCATACAGTAGTCGCTGCTCGTAGGTGTAGGTCAGGCGGGTAGTGATATCTGCCCGATAGCCTACGCCGTCGGAGCGTCCCATCACAGATGGCTGTATTGTTAAGAACGGATTCTTGAGCCGAATATTGCATCCGGCGGTAAAATAATACGACGGGTCGATGTCCAGTTCGTTTACTTCGCCTATCTCAACCTTCGGCGAGAGGATATGTTGCATGGAGAGGCCTGCATACCACCATTTGTGCTGATAATAGAGGCCGGCGTTCAGGTCGAAGGCCGTGCCGGTGACGTCGGATGTGGGCAGGGCATCGTCGCCCGTGTCATTGAACTCCAACTGCGAGCCTTTCAGGTTCTCGCTGATCATGGCGGGCTGCACGCCGATGCTTATTGTGCCGCCAAGGAGTTTCAGTTTGGGGGCAAACATCACCGAGAAGTTCTTGTGGGAGAAGACACCGATGTCGTCGTTGACCATCTGCAGGCCGGCACCGTGAAAGGTTCCAAGGAAGGAGAAGGGCATGTCGGCCGACAGGAACATTGTCTTCGGGTTGTGCTCAAAGCCTGCCAGCGCCATGTTGTAGGCTCCCACAACGTTCAGTTTGTTCTGCTTGCCCGCAGCGGCAGGGTTAAACGAAGTCTCCATTGCCCAGTAGTGACTGAACAATGGATCGTACTGTGCCAGCGCTTCCAGCGAGGCCGTCAGTAGCAGGGCCAATATCCACAGATTTCGCCTTAACACAATTATTATAACGCAGAATTAATCTGTTTATTATAAAACAATCTAAGTTTCGCAAGTGCTCAACTTGCGAAAGTTGAGTAAAACAATTTAAGTTTCGCGTTCGCTTAAGATGAATCAGGTTAGAGTTGATTCAGGTTATGAATGTGACAAGAAAAGCAACCACCCTAATCCCTGTCATGCCCTAGAAACTAATCTCACAGCCTAAGCCCACCACGCGGTTGGTACGTGTAAACGAGTCGCCCTTGGTCACATTGCCTGCGGCGTCGCGCTCGGAAACCTTGTCGTAGTCGTCATAGTTGGTCTGGAAATAGGCGGCGGTCAGTTTCACCTTGTCCGATACGTTGTAACTGATGCCGGCGCCAACGCTGTAACTGTTGACAATAAACGACATATCGTTCATGTAGTCGTCGGTCAGTCCGTAGCGGGTGATCTGGAAACCGCACGAAATGTTTACCTTCTCGCTGGCATCAAACTCCACACCACCGAGATACTCGTTGGAACCGCCGTCAAGTTTCTTCTGGATGTCGTTATACCAGTGGGCGTTGGTGTCGTAGTAGTGATGGTAGCCCGCGTTGAGGCGCAGTTGAGGCAGCACGCTCCACTGTGCACCTAACGCCAGCATGGCCGGTGTGTCTTCGTTGACATCGGTGCCGTCCTCAAACTTGTTGATGTTCTCTATGCCGGGGAAGTTGGCCATCTCGCCCTCTAGTTTCAGCGGTGTTTCAAGGGTAGAGTGGTTTCTCATCTTCATGTCGGTATTGAACTCGTATTTCACGGCAAAGTTGAAGTCGCCCACCTTGTAGTCGGCACCGATGACAGGCGCAAAGCCAAAGCCTATCTGACTGCTCTGCAGGTTGACGCCATTGCCATATTTATGCAGTTTGTACAAACTCTGCAGACCAGCCTCTGCAGTGGCCAGTTGGCTCTGGGCCTGCGTCTGCATGGCAGCAAGTTGTTCGGCGGTATAGGCACCCGACTGGGCTGCCATCTGTAGTTGCTGCTGTGCAGCGCCTATCTGGCGGTTAATGGCGTTGATATTGCCCTCCAGGAATTCGCCAAAGTCTACCGCACCGGTTGAAGTCACCACAGAGATGTGGCTCAGGCGGGCACGGTAGGAGGCATCGCCATAGAGGGCACGCAGGCCGCCATAGATAGACCAGTGGTTGTTGATCTTGTAGGCCGCTCCGACCTGGAAGCCAAAATAGTATTGGCGGCCACGCATATAGGCATCCATGTCGTAGCCTTTCACGTCGAGGCCGCTCTTCATCAGCATGCCTGCAATGCTGCCTACGGCACGCTCGAACGAGCCCAGGCCGTTTTCAAACTCACAGGCACCACCGCCACCGGGCAGCGAGAAATTGAAATGGTAACTCCAGTTGCCCTTGTTGTATGCGGCCTGGACCGAGGGGATAAAGGGCGCATCGGCCACGCCTTCGTATTTCTTCACGTTGCTGCCATTGTTTTGCTTGCCCATCATAAACATATTGTCGGTAGAGGTAACGGTACGCGTCTGGTGGGCCACCTGCCAGTTGACTGCCAGGTGCAGGCCCTCGGGCATGTAAACCACGCCGGCAGGGTTGCTGTAAACGCCGTCAAGACCAATGGCGGCATCGCGGGCAGGGTTTTTCAGGAACATGACACTTTGGTTGGTGTTGGTTAAGATGCCACCGGCCTGGGCCGTGGTGACGGTTGCTGCCAGCAGGATGCCGGCCAAAAATGTTTTTGTTTTCATAATCCTTTTAAACAAATCTTTTTAAAAACGGGTGCAAAGGTACGTTTGTTTGCGTACACAGACAGCAAAACATGTCAAGTTTTAAATTTCATTAACCTAACAAATATTAAATCTTGCACAAACCGATACGGTTTGTGCAAGATTCTTGTTGCACACAACACCCATAGAGTGTGCAATATGGTTATTTCTTCATCTCGGGATAACTGATGCGCGTGTGGTAGATGGTCTTCAATTTCTCGATGAGCACCGTCTTGGCATACTGGATGTCGCGGAAGGTGATGGGGCACTCATGGAAGAAGCCGTCGCTGACCATGCCGTCGATGACGCGGTTGACCAACTGCCGGATGCTCTGCTCCGTATAGTCGGGCAGCGACCGTGAGGCGGCCTCCACGGCATCGGCCATCATCAGGATAGCCTGTTCCTTGGTAAACGGGTTGGGGCCCGGATAGGTGAACAGCAGGTCGTCGACGGGTTCGTCGGGATGCTCGTTCTTGTATTTGATGAAGAAATATTTGGCCTTGCCTTGTCCGTGGTGCGTGGCGATGAGGTCGCGTATCTGCACCGGCAGGTTGTGCTTGTCGGCCAGTTTCAGGCCTTCGGTCACGTGGCTGATAATCATCTGAGCGCTCTCGATGTACGACAGATTGTCGTGGGGGTTGATGCCGCCCGACTGGTTCTCGGTGAAATAGATGGGGTTCTGTATCTTGCCGATGTCGTGGTAGAGGGCACCCGTGCGCACCAGTTGCGGGTTGCCCCCAATCTTGCGGGCTATCTCTGCCGAGAGGTTGCCCACCTGTATGCTGTGCTGGAAGGTGCCCGGTGCCACCTCGCTCATGCGCCGCAGCAGGTCTTTGTTCATGTCGCTGAGTTCTATGAGGGTGATGTCGCTGATAAAGCCGAAGAATTTCTCAATGACATAGAGCAGGGGGTAGCAGCAGAACACCACGATGCCGCAGATCACCAGATAGACATACTCGCTGCTGTCTATCTTCGTGAAGTCGTTGTGGCGAATGAGGAAGATGGCCAGGTTGGTCAGCATGGCAACCATCGTAGTGATGATGGCCGTCCAGAACAGTTGCGAGCGGCTGTTCAGTTCGCGCAGCGAGTAGACGGCGGTGATGCCGGCTGCCATCTCTACGCCGATGAACTCCAGGGGTTTCTGCAGGATGGAGGCGATGATGAGCACCACGGTGAGGTGTGTCATGATGGCCGTGCGCGAGTCCATGAACACGCGTACGAAGATGGGCACGATGGCCAGCGGCAGTATATACACGTGCAGGATGCTGTGGCTGACCATGAGCGATGCCAGCACCGTGTTGAGTATCAACAGGGTGAACACCATCCCGAGAAAGCGGGTCTGCTCAAAGAAATCCTTGCGATAGAGCGTGAGGTAGATGGTGAGCAGCGTGACGATGAGCAGCACGAAGAGCACCTCGCCCACCACCATGAGGCTGAAGCCCGACTGCGACTGGTTGCGGCGGTCGAACTCTTTCAGGTATGACTCTATGACCTGGTATATCTGCGGCGTGACCACCTCGCCCTGTGCCACAATCTTCTGTCCGCTCTGCACTACGTTGCTCGACAGCGGCACGCTGTTCAGCAGGTCGAGGCGTGCCGACTCCGTGTGGTCCTCGTCGTAGGTGAGGTTTGGCACAAGGTAGTTGTTCAGGTTCACTCGCTGCAGCACGCTCTGATAGGGGATGAGCAGCGACGACTTCACCAGTTCCTCGTAGGCTTGGCGCGGCGTATAGACCTGCGAGGCAGCCACGCTGGTCACCTCCTTGTTGTCGATGCGGCGCAGGTGTGCCACAGAGTCGCCGCCAGCAGAGAGGACAACGGCCTGGAGAGGCTCCTTCGTGTCTACGATGCCCTCGCGGTAGATAAGGCGCAGCGGCACGAGCACCGCCCTGATGAATGCACTGCCCTCTTCGGGCATCTCTTTCCTGAGATACTCTGCCAGTTCGCGGGCCTGCCTGTCGGCCACCGTGTTGTCGTAGACATAGTATGGCTCAAAGTCGCGCAGCACCTCCTCGCGCTCACGCTGCACAATGGAGTCGCTCTTGTACACAGGGAAATCGAACGTGGCGGTGAGATCGTTATACAGCCACACCTTGCCCACCTCCATCTTGAAGTTCGGCTTGTTGTCGCGTGGCATGAACCATACGATGATGGCCACCGTAAAGATAATCTGGGCCACCCGCAGGGCTACGTCGCGCCATGTAATGTCTGATTTTAAGTTGAAATTCCGCATAGTCTGTTTTTAAGTTGAAATCCAGCATAGCGTCACTCTTGTCCGCTTCTTGCGCAGCAAAGGTAAGAAGATTCTCTGGAATAACAAAGAAAAATCTGAATAAACTTTCAAATAGTAATGACAAGATTTGGCTGTATGGGAATTCTTTTGTACCTTTGCAACAAAAACGTGTGTGCAATGAAAAGAATTCTACTGATGGTTGTAGCCGCCATGATGGCTATAGTGAATGTGAGTGCCCAGGAGGAAGCCGCCGAGCAGTTCTCCGTGGCAACGCTCAATGTGGACGGACTGCCCCAGAAAATCTTAGTGGTGAAACTGAACCCCGACGGCCCCGGCGACGTCGGCACGGCCCGTATCGGCAAGTATCTGCAGAAGAAAGGCTATGACCTGCTGATGCTGCAGGAGGATTTCAACTATCACGGTGTGCTCTCCGTGTGGCTTGAGGATGACTACAAGATGGACGAGTGGAGCGGCGACGTTGGTGTGGAAGGTTACAAGATCGACCTCCTTCACCTGCAGAACCACCGTTTTGCCTGCGACGGCCTGTTGGGCTGTTGGAAGAACGACCTTACGGTGACGTCAACAGACCGCACAGCGTGGACGAGCAATTTTGGCAAGTTCAGCCATGCCAACGACGAGATGGTGACAAAGGGCTTCCGCCGCTATGACGTGACGCTGCGCAGCGGCACGCGCATAGTGGTCTACAACATGCACATGGATGCCACCCTCGATGCGGATGAGGCCGAAGGCAACGCCATGAAGGACCATGATGCCCGCATGGCACAGTGGGCACAGTTGAAGGCCGACGTGCTTGAGCACCTTGACACACGCCCCATCATCATCATGGGCGACATGAACAGTCTCTATGGCCGTGACGAGGTGAAAGAGGTGTTTATTGATGCCATCAACGACAGTGGGCGCGGCACGGTGTCCGATGTATGGGTGGAGTTGCAGCAAGGCGGCGTTTACCCTACGGCAAAGACAGAGGCTGACGCTGGCAGCGAGACCCTCGACAAGATTATCTATATCAACCCTGCTACGGGTGTGAAGATTCAGCCCGTGGCCATCTCTGTCGACCGTGACGATTATGTGTACGATGGCAAGCCCCTGGGCGACCACTGGCCTGTGGCAGCCACGTTCCAGGTGGGCGACCGCAAAGGTGGCGAAGCCGTTGGTGTGGAGGAAATGCTCAGTACGCAGGGCACGGTTAGTAGTTATTACAACCTGAACGGTCAGCGCGTCAGCCAGCCTCGCAAGGGTGTGTATATTGTGAATGGAAGGTTGAAGATTGAAGATTGAAGATTGAAGATTGAAAATTGAAGATTGAAAATAGAAGATTGAAGATTGAAAATTGAAGATTGAAAATTTAAAAACAGATACGACAATGAAGAAGATATCATCCATACTTTTCGCTATTCTCTTTTCGCTATTCGTCAGCCCCGCAGTGGCGCAGTATCATATAGTCCATGAGTGCGACACCACGGTGAAGGCAAAACTGGGAGGCAGTTTCTCTCTTGGCACTCGCGAAGTGAAACATATCGTCTACGAGTACCCGTCGACCGATGCCGACGGCAACGCAGTGACCATCAGCGGTGTCATCATGATTCCGTCTAACATTCTTGACGGCACCGTGCCCTGCGACGGTGTCGTTATGTACAACCACTACACCATCGGCTCGCCCGAAGACGCTCCCTCCGTCGGCGGCAAGGGGCTGGAGGCTATGAGCATTGCCCTGGCCAGTCCGCTGAAGCCCAACTACATCATCGTGGCCAGCGACTACATTGGCTATGGCTCGTCGATCGACCATGACGTCAGTTACATCTGCGGCGACACCAACGCCCGCAACAGTCTTGACGGCCTGCTGGCTGCCAGGCAACTGTTTGAGGACCGAAGCGTGCCGCAGGGCAAATATCTCTTCAACCTTGGCTACTCGCAGGGTGGCACGGAGAGCATGTATGCTGCCCGCCTGACCGACACCGATGCCAAGTACAGTAGCATACGCTTCGACAAGACTTTCTCTGGCGGCGGTGCCCTCGACTTCGAGAAGATCTTCAAGATATATATTGAGCGCGACAAGTGCGAGGATCTGGCCGACGTGGTGCTGATGATTATCTCCGTAAACGAGAACTACCACCTCGGCATCCCCTATGATGTGATTTTCAAGGAGCCTATGGCCTCGAAAGCGCTTGAATATTTCAAGTCCAAGGACAAGAGCGTGGTGTCGGCCATTGGCGTCACCTCGATGGACCGCGTCAGCGATGTGCTGCAGGCCGACTTTATGAACGCGGAGAGTGAGGCTGCCCAGAAATTCGCCAACAAACTGAAGGAAATCAGCATTACCAACGGCTGGGAGCCCGATGTCACCAAGAACTACTACCTGGCTCACAGCCGCCACGACAACTATGTGCCCATCCAGAGCGGCCGCGGCATGATTACCTGGATGCGCGACAAGGGGTTCACGCCGAGCATCGTGCCTGGCAAGACCTCGCTGCAGACCTGCACTGTCATCTTCAAACTCAACCACCAGCAGGCCGGCATCGTGTGGACCATACAGACACTGGCTGCCATCCAGTTCTGGCCCGTGCTCTACTACGAGGGCGAGCAGAACCGCTACTACCACAACGTGGTGAAGGACCTGAACCTGATGAAGACGGTCAAGTTTCTTGAGAGCCTGGGCATCGACCTGAAGAAACTCGTGCAGGAGGGCAGTCTGAGCCGTATGAACATGCCCGACCACTATACCGCCTTCGACATGATTCCCAATATCAACGATATACTGGGCAAGGTAGACCTGACCTCCGACGACCTTGAGGAGATGTGCGAGGATGCCGGCATAACCCAGGCCGACATCATCTATGTGTTCCTCTATCTCAAGACGGGTATCGACCCCACGGCCTCTGCACCTGAGAAAACCATCGACGACCTCGATGAACGTATAGAGGCTCCGCTCTATCTGCTGCGCACTTACGAGCAGACCCTTGCCAACTGGTACATGCTCGCCGGCTATGATGTCAACTATAGCCTCTGGGGAATGTGATGGTAGTTCATAGTTTTCTATTAAACAAATGATGATGATTAGACGTTTTGCGCTGCTTTGCCTGCTGGCCATGGTGAGCACGATGGCGTGGTCTCAGTCTCACCACCGGCTGTGGTATGCCTCGCCCGCCCGCCATTGGCTGGAGGCCCTGCCCATAGGCAACAGCAGCCTTGGGGCCATGGTCTATGGCGGCACCGACACGGAGGAGATACAACTCAACGAGGAAACCTTCTGGAGCGGAAGCCCTCACAGTAATAACAGCAGCGAGTCGCTGCAGGCTCTGCCAGAGGTGCGGCGCCTCATTTTCGAAGGCAAGGAAAACGAGGCGGCCAAACTCATCGACCAGCACTTTATTCCTGGGCCTCACGGCATGCGCTATCTGCCCCTGGGCAGCGTGAAGTTGAAGTTTGGTCATGGTGTAGTAGGGCATGCTACGCAGCGTGCCAGTGACGGAGATGCAACGCCGGGAAGCGTTACCCACTACGAACGGGCTCTGAACCTCGGCGATGCCACCGCTACCACCTCTTATATATATAATGGTGTGAAGTACGATCGCACCGTCTTTGCCTCGCTGGCCGACAATGTCATCGTCGTGCGGATGACCGCGTCGAAGAAAGGAGCGCTGTCGTTCGACGTCGACTTTTCTTCTCAGTTGCAGAATGTCATCCACGAACCTCTGATTGGCCATATTTCCGGAATGCAGGATGGTTGGCACGACGCAGAGTTTTACGCCACTGTCGATGGCGTGGAGCAGGAGGGCATTCCGTCAGGACTAAAGGCCGAGTGTGGGGTTTCTGTAAAGACAGATGGCGACGTCTATGACAAAGACAAAAGGACTATCGCCATAAAGAATGCCTCCACAGCCATTCTCTTCATTGCTGCTGCTACCAACTTTGTCAACTACCACGATGTTAGTGGCAGCGCTAACGATAAAGTCAGGAAGTCGCTACTCTCGGTAGACGGGAAGTCGTATGAGCAGTTGTTGGCCGACCACACCAAGAAATACCAGGAGCAGTACAACCGCGTCAGTCTCACCCTGCCGAAGTCGGATGCCTCATCGCTCGAAACCGACCAACGCCTTGCCGCCTTCGAAAATAACTCTAACCTCTCACCCCTCACCTCTCACCCCTCACCCCTCACCTCTCACCTCGACTTGGATCTGGTTTCCCTCATGATGCAGTATGGTCGCTACCTGCTCATCTCGTCGAGCCAGCCCGGCGGCCAGCCCGCTAACCTGCAGGGTGTGTGGAACGACAAGATGAACGCGCCGTGGGACTCGAAGTACACCATCAACATCAATGCTGAGATGAACTACTGGCCCGCCACAGTGGGTAACCTGATGGAGACGCAGCAGCCCTTCTTTTCCATGGTCAGGGACCTGAGCGTGACTGGTGCTAAGACCGCCAAGGAGATGTATGGCTGCAGGGGCTGGGTGGCCCATCACAACACCGACCTGTGGCGCATCGCCGGCCCTGTCGATGGCACACCCTGGGGTTTGTTCCCCACGGGTGGTGCCTGGCTCACCACCCATATCTGGCAGCACTACCTCTTCACTGGCGACAAGCAGTTTCTTGAAGAATACTATCCCGTGATGAAGGGTGCCGCCGATTTCCTGCTCGACTACATGCAGGAGTATCCCAAGGACGGCGAGGTGAAGCAGGCCGCCGGCTGGCTGATGACCGTGCCCACCGTGTCGCCCGAGCATGGTCCGCGTGGCAAGGGCACCAACGTCTGTGCCGGCTCCACCATGGACAACCAGATAGCCTTCGACGTGCTGTCGCAGACCCTCCAGGCTGCCAAGGTATTGGGCAAGGACGATTCTTCACTCTTCACTCTTCACTCTTCACTTAAAAAACTTCCTCCCATGCAGATAGGCCGCTACGGACAGTTGCAGGAATGGCTCATCGATGCCGACGACCCCAACGACCAGCACCGCCATATCTCCCACCTCTACGGTCTTTATCCGTCGAACCAGATCTCGCCGTATTCCCATCCCGACCTCTTCACCGCCGCCGCCAATACCTTGAAGCAGCGCGGCGACATGGCCACGGGCTGGAGCCTCGGTTGGAAGACCAACTTCTGGGCACGTATGCTCGACGGCAACCACGCCTTCCAGATTATCAAGAATATGCTCCATCTGCTGCCCGACGACTCGAAGACGAAGGACTATCCCGACGGGCGCACCTATCCCAATCTCTTCGATGCCCACCCGCCGTTCCAGATCGATGGTAACTTCGGCGTCTCGGCCGGCATCTGCGAGATGCTGGTGCAGAGCCACGACGGTGCCGTACACCTGCTGCCCGCCCTGCCCGATGCCTGGGATGAAGGCGAGGTGAAGGGCCTGCGTGCCCGTGGTGGCTTCGTGGTCGGTGAGAAGTGGAGTGGGGGAGTGCTGCAGACCGTCACCGTGCAGTCGACCATTGGCGGCACGTTGCGTCTGCGCTCGTATGTGCCGCTGGAAGGCAAGGGGCTGAAGGCTGCTGCCGGCGCATGCCCCAACAGCCTGTTGGCACCAGCCGACATCCGCACCCCTTTGAAGTCGGCCGAACTCAATGATTTTTCTACGCTGCCGCTGCGACAGGTCTACGAGTATGACATAGAAACACAGGTTGGTAAGACCTATAGTTTTCGAAAAAAGTAACTTTGAGACAATTAGAAAACAATGCGACACAAGCGACACCCGCTTGTGTCGCATTGTTTTAGTAATTTTGCAAGCGATATGAAGACAATGCTAACAAAGAAAACTATTTTAGGACTCTTACTGCTGTCCGGAGGCATGGCTGCCGAGGCGCAGGAAGAGACGATAGACATCAGCGGAAACAACACTTCCAGCAGTTATGTGACCTACGACAAGGCCATCTCACTGCCGCAGGGAAAGACGGTGAACGTGAAGATGGCACGCTATTGCTATTTCAGTTCTACCATCACGGGAAAAGGTGTGCTGAACCTCTATGCCGGCGGCGAGCGCTGCTATCTGGGCACGGCCAACGACAGTTGGCGCAGTGGCTCCAATCCGTTGCTCTATACGTCGGCACTCTCGAAGAAGAAGGCATGGTATGCCGTGCGCTCGGCTCTCAGGCACCGCTTCCTCAAAAACGGCGACGACAGTGCCGTGAAGCCCATCGAAGGGCAAACGGCAGGGAGTCAGAACGCACTGCATGGCGCAGCCCTCTACGACATGAGCGGCCGGCGTATCCTCTCACCCCTCACCTCTAATCTCCGCCCCGGCCTTTACATGACTAACGGAAAGAAATTCATAATTAAATGACTAACAAACCACACAACATGAAACAAAACAGAATGATTGCATTGACATTCGCACTGGCCATGACCAGTACGATGTCGTGGGCACAAGGACTGAAGGACGCCTACAAAGACTACTTCATGATCGGCGTAGCCGTCAACCAGCGTAACGTGTCCAATGCCGACCAGCAGGCCTTAATCAAGAAAGAGTTTAACAGCATCACGGCCGAGAACGACATGAAGCCCGAGCCCACTGAGCCCCGCGAGGGGCAGTTCAACTGGGAGGGTGCCGACCGGATTGCCAACTTCGCCCGTCAGAACGGCATCAAACTGCGCGGACACTGCCTCATGTGGCACTCGCAGATAGGACAGTGGATGTACAACGACAACCCCACCAAGGAGGTCTTCTATCAGCGCATGAAGAGCCATATCCAGCAGATTGTCACACGCTATAAGGACGTGGTCTACTGCTGGGATGTGGTCAACGAGGCTATAAGCGACGACCCCAAGGCCGATGACCCCTATCGCCAGAGTCCTATGTACAAACTCTGCGGCGATGAGTTCATTGCCAAGGCTTTCCAGTATGCCCGCGAGGCCGACCCCAACGCGCTGCTCTTCTACAACGACTACAGTTGCGTGGATGCCCACAAGCGCGAGCGTATATATAATATGGTGAAGAAGATGAAGGCTGCCGGCGTGCCCATCGACGGCATCGGCATGCAGGGACACTATAACATCTACTTCCCCACCGAGCAGCAACTCGACTCGGCCCTTCTGCGCTTCAAGGAGATTGTGAAGCACATCCATATCACTGAACTCGACATCCGCACCAACGACGAGTTTGGCGGACAGTTGCGCTTCAGCCGCGAGGGTGTCAACGTGACCGACTCGGTGAAACAGCACCTGGCCGACCAATATGCCCGTGTGTTCCGTGTGTTCCGCAAGCATAAGGATGTTATCGACTGCGTCACGTTCTGGAACCTGGGCGACCGCGACTCATGGCTCGGCGCCGCCAACTATCCGCTGCCCTTCGACACCGACTATAAGCCGAAGATGGCCTACGACTATATCAAGGACATGAAAGCCCCCGCATGGAACCTGCCCCCACGCCCGGCACGCAAGCCGCGCCCCAACCGTCCGCAGGGTGGCCCGCAGGCACAGCAGCGCCCGCCGTTCAATCCCGATATGGCGTTCCCCGAGGTGGCTGGCGTCACAGAGGACTTCAAGCCGTCGGTCATGAACCAGCCCGGACAGCAGTATCCGCAGGTTAACTCGCAGGGCGTGGTGCGCTTCCGCGTAGAGGCTCCCGACGCACAGGCCGTCAGCGTAAGCCTCGGACTGGGCGGACAGGGCGGCACCAAACTGCACCGTGCCTACGACAACTCTTGGGTAGGACAGACGGCAGGCCCGATGGACGAGGGCTTCCACTACTATCACCTCACCGTAGATGGCGGCACGCTCAACGACCCGGGTGCCAAGAACTATTTCGGTTCCTGCCGTTGGGAGAGCGGTATCGAGATTCCAGCCAAGGACCAGGACTTCTACGCCGAGCGCATGGACATTGCCCACGGCAATGTGCAGCAGGTGCTCTTCCCCTCGAAGAGCACAGGCAAGGTGCAGCGTGCCTTCGTCTATACGCCGCCTCAGTATGACGAGCAAATCGTCAATCGTAAATCGTCAAATAGTAAATCAATGCAGCGCTTCCCCGTGCTTTATCTGCAGCATGGATGGGGCGAGGACGAGACGGCCTGGAGCAACCAGGGCCACGCCAACCTTATCATGGACAACCTCATTGCCGAGGGTAAGGTAAAGCCCTTCATCATCGTGATGACCTACGGCTTGACCAACGACGTGAAGTTCGGCACCATCGGCAGTTTCACCGCCAAGGAGTTTGAGACCATGCTCTGCGACGAACTCGTGCCTTATATCGACAGCCATTTCCTGACCATCGCCAAGAAGGAAGGCCGTGCCATGGCCGGTCTCTCCATGGGTGGCATCGAGACCAAACTCATCACCCTGCGCCGCCCGGAGATGTTCGGTTACTATGGCTTGCTCAGCGGAGGCACCTATATGCCCGACGACATCAAGGACAAGAATCAGGTAAAGGTAATCTTCGAGAGTTGTGGCTCCAAGGAGAATCCCGACGGCATCAACAAGAGCGTGGAGGCCCTGAAGGCAGCCGGCTTCAATGCCCACGGCTTCGTGTCGGAGGGCACTGCCCATGAGTTCCTCACCTGGCGCCGCAGCCTTAAGGAGATGGCTCCGCTGCTCTTCAGGTGATTGGTGCATAGAGAATCCTCATACCTTGAAATCATAGACCGTTAGAATCCATGAAATGGCGTTTATACCAACTCTTTGCGCTGTGCTCCGTGGCCGTAAGTGCCATGGCACAGCCAAAGTTCAGCCTGCCCCACGGACTGTATGATGACGGCACCCTCACCGTGAGCGTCACGGGGAAGGAGGGTGCCACCATCCGCTATACCACCGACGGCAGCATGCCTACGCCTGCAAGCAAGGAGTACACGGGACCGCTGACCGTCAATGGGTCTACCATCCTCAGGGCGGCAGAGGTCTATGCCGACTCGGTGGCCCCTGTCGCCACAGCGTCCTATATCTTCATCAACTCCGTGCTCAGTCAGCCCAACAACCCTGAAGGCTACCCAGACACGTGGGGACGCTACACAGAAATCAACGGCACGGCAACGGCCGACTACGAGATGGACCCCGAGATGACGGGCAACGCAACGCTGAGGCCGAAGATTATAGAAGGGCTGAGAGACCTGCCCATCCTCTCCATCGTCTCCGACAAGGAAAACTTCTTCAGCCATGAGAACGACGAGGAGCGCGGCGGCATCTATATCTTTACAGGACCTCCCGTAGGCGACCCCACCGGTCATGGCTGGACACGACAGGCCAGCGTGGAACTGATGGGCGGACCGCAGCATCTTGACTATACCGGCGACTGCGGCGTGCGCCTTCATGGCGGTCATGGCCGACTGGCGGAGAAAAACCCAAAACATTCCTTCCGCCTGGTGTTCAAGAAAGAGTATGGCAAGAAGACGATGAAATATCCCCTCTTCGGCAACGACGAGCCTGCACAGTTCGACCAGTTGGTGCTCCGCTGTCATTTTGGCAACGCCTGGCAGCACTGGGCCGAGAATAACCGCACCGCTGCACAGTACACCCGCGACGTGTGGGCACGGCGCATGCAGCGTAAGATGGGACATACGGCGGTCAACGCCCTCTACGTACATGTCTTTCTCAACGGCATGTACTGGGGACTGTACAACATTGCCGAGCGCGTGGACGACCAGTTTGGTAAAAACCATCTGGGGGGAAAGAAAAGCGAGATCGACGTCATCAAGATTGAGGAGGACGGCGGCAACCATATTGAGGCCAGCGAAGGCGACCTTAATGCATGGGAGCAGATGTGTGAGACGGCAGCAGAAGTCGCTGCCACCGCCTCCACCGACGAGGCCTACGCCCGACTGGACACCCTGCTCGACATCGGCAGTTTCATAGACTATATGCTCATCAACCAGTATGCCGGCAACACCGACTGGGATCACCATAACTGGTATGCCGTCCGCCGGCATAACAACGATAGCGTAGCCAGCGAGGGCTTTAAGTTTCTGTGCTGGGACTCGGAGATCATCTTCGGCAACCAGTGGGAAAACGTGCTCTCAAAAAACAATGGCAAGCGATTCCCTACGGGCATCTTCAATAACCTGCTGCATAACGAACAGTTTGCGCGGCGATATGTCAAACGCGCCAAGGAGGTGCTCACAGACGACGGACTGCTGGGAGAAACCTCCGTCGTGCAGGTTTGGGACAGCCTCTATCACACCATCGCCTCAGCACTCTACGACGAGGCGGCGCGATGGGGCGACTATAGGCGCGACGTGCACCGGTGGCAGTCGGCAGGACAACTGTATACGGTCGACGAGTTCTATATACCCGAGCGCAACAGGCTGCTCTACGACTATTTCCCCACACGCAGTGCCAAGGTGCTCGACGACATCCTGAGATATGTGAACATCGACGACTTCGAGGTGCCCGACGGCTGGGTGCCACTGTCGCCAGACATGTTCTTCGCCTGGGATGGTACCGGGGCCGACGCACAGCAGCGTGCACCCTGGGCTGTCGACTGGAATATCAAGGCATCGCTCGGTGGCGGCAGCGTCATCGTGGGCTCTGCTTCTGTCAATCCTGACGAGTATGCCGACCTGAGCAACTACGACCGCCTCGTGGTCAGAGGTACGGGCAACGGACTGCGTCTGCTCGCAAACCGACTGGTGGCCCACGGGCCGTGGAAGCAGATAGTGGCATCGTTCAGCGAGTGGGACCCTTACTGGGACCCGGAGCATGGCGTACTGTCTATACCTCTTGACGAACTGCGCACCATGCCCGACACCGACAACAACGACCGCCCCGACGACTTCGTGCATCTGAACACCATCAAGGTGGCCTTTGGCAATAACCAGTTGACGGTGCAGGGCATATACCTCATACCGAAGACCGAGCCTGCCGCCATCAGCGTTGCACAGGCAGAGAAGCATACCGACAATAGGTATTATAATCTCAACGGACAGCAGGTGCAGCATCCCGCCAAGGGCATGTACATCAGAAACGGCCGCAAGGTTCTCCTTCGTTAATTTCACTGTGTTTTTGTATTCCTGCCGAATACAACTTGTATTCAGGCTGTATACAAAATGTATTCAGGCTGAATACAAACTGTATTCGGCCTGAATACAGTTTGTATACGGCAGGAGTACGGGTTGTATACAGTTTTGATACTTCGAGTTATTAAAACTTTTTCTAATTGAGCCCACTTTAAAAGGTAACACAATGAAAGAAAACAGCATAGAAGAACGCGCAGCCGCTCCCCTCCCTTCCGCTCGACCGCTTGCGGGCGCTTGCTACCAGCGGGACGCAAGAAGGGGAGGGGTTGGGGGAGGGGTCTGTATCTTCCTGCCAATGAGCCTGTTAGTCACCCCACCCCTACCCCTCCCCTACATGGGAGGGGAGCGCCATGCGGCTTGTTTGCTGGCGATATTGGAGTTTTTCAAATGGGTTCAAAAAAAATGAATAAGGAAAATCTATTTAGTTGTTTTTATTTGTTTTTTTGGTTTTTATTTGTTTTTGATAAGACGCGTAGCGTTCCAAAAGTGATGAAACTAACCGACTTCGCGGACTCTCGCTGTCAGGGTGGAAAAAGAAAATCGGGAATCCTCTTTTGGGGGACTCCCGATTTTTGAGCCTCTTGTCGGATTCGAACCAGCGGATTGTAGTCTGATTGCCGACTTTTGCATTAAATAACGGCAAAAGTGATGGCTTATTGTGCATAAAGTGGTAAATAATTGCAAAAATGTATGTACAATGTATGTACAACTCAGATTTTTTTCGTAACTTTGCAGGCATAATAGTTTATCTATGGCAAAGTTTTTTCTTAGGACACAGAAACAGGAGGGGATGGCTACTCTTTATATCACCGTTCAGAAGCGCATCCCGAAGGTCAGTCTCAGGTTTGTCTCGACTGGCGTAAGCGTTGACATACAGACATGGAACCGTGCCAACCGTGACGTGACGGCATGGCGCAAGTACGTCGCCACAAAGGAGGGCGAGGCAGTGATGAAGCGTCTGGAGCTGGTCACACAGACCATCGACAGGCTCTTTGCCGACGGTCGTATTGGCGGTAACGAGGACAAGGTAGTCATCGAGAAGGCCCTGCACGACATATCGACGGCAGAGGCCATCAAGTTCAAGGAAGAGCAGAAACGGCGCAAGAAAGAGCAGCAGGCCGAGCGTGAGCACAGCGTTTTAGGCTTCTATGATTACTTCTTCAAGGGTATTCAGGACGGCAGCATAAGGCACAGCAACGGCAAGCAGTACACTGACAGTACCATCGTGGTATGGAAATACTTCGGTATCTACCTGAAGGAGTATTGTTCCAGGAAGGTGCAGTTTGATGACATCAGCAAGCCGTTTGCCGACAAGTTCAGCGTGTACCTGGAGAAGAAGGGACTCATGGCCGGAACCATCAACAAGCAGGTGAACTGTTTCCGCAAGCTCTGTAACCTTGCAGCTGAGGAAGGCCTTAACAGTAATGCCGTTTCCCTGAAGGTGTGGAAGGAGCGTACCGTAAAGGCTGCAGACAAGCGAACGGAGGTATATCTGACAGACAGAGAGCTGGATGCCCTATATCAGATGGAACTGAGCCCTGAACGCTCGAAGGTACGTGATGTTTTCTTCATCGGCTATCTCTCTGGCCAGCGTTTCAGCGACTACAGCGACTTCTCTGCCGAGAACTTCAAGCAGGTGGATGGTGGCGTGGACGTGATAGGACTGACGCAGAAGAAAACAGGCAACTATGTGGAAGTGCCTATCTGGGACAGCCGTGTCACGGACATTGCCCGACGCTATAGGTATATCTTCCCCAAGATGGACAGTCAGAAACTTAACCATGACATCAAGGATATATTGGGCGAGCTGTCAGCCAGTGTGCCGTCGTTGGCAGAGAAGTACATCACCGTACTGTCAATGCCTGAGAGACGTTCAGAAGCCCTGTATCAGTCATTCCTGGACCGATTGAAGAAAGGCGGAAGGCTAAACTACAACGAGCGCAGGGAGTACGTGAAGATGCGCCGTTATGCTGACAGTCACAACGGCAGTCCGCTGTACGAGCGCAATGGACGCGGCCAGGTGATCCGTCCAAAGTACGAGCTTGTCAGCAGCCATACGGCACGACGCAGCAGCATCACAAACCTGTATAAGTCAGGCTTGCTTGACAACAGGGAGATAATGAGCATCAGCGGCCATCAGAGCGAGAGGGTCTTTGAGAACTACATCAAGGTAGGAACGAGCGAACAGGCCCAGAGAGTCGGCAAGAAGCTCATGAAGGCAAAGGAAGTGAAATTGAGAAAGGCAGAATAGGTATGGATAAGCAATTTACATTTGAAGAACTTGAAAAGCAAGCGGCGTATCAACTTGAACACGCCTGGGATAGATATTTTGAGCAAACTCACGACTTGCTTATGAGGCATTTGCAAAAAAGACGCGAAGAAAGGCGAAGGAAAGCCGGTTAGGCACAGTCTACGTGTTAAATAATTGGCGATTTCTTAACATGTCGGGGGTGATATGTAAAGAAATTGCCCTTTTCTTTATATACCTGAAAGCGTGACAACTTGTTAATCATCTTCACAAAAAGAAACACAAATTAACATTTTAAGCAATAAAATATTGTTTTCCAGAACGTCGGTGGGATTTTTGTGAAAAAGAGTGGCTTGTTCGTTCCTATCTTTGCCACTGTATTTTGCAAAATAACATCTTATGAAATGGAAGTCTATTATAAACGGTGCTCCGTTAGGCAGTGGTGACGCTGTTTCCGTCGTGTCAGGCGGTTATGCTCCACACAGGAAGGAATGGATAGGTCTCGCTTTGGCTGGAGCATCCCTTGCTACATCTATCTTTGGAGGCATACAGTCGGCAAAGGCACAGCGTGAGGCACAGCGCAGACAGGCCGAGGAAAAGGCAAAGAATGATGCCTGGTATAGTCGTAGGTACAACGAGCATACCATCGACACGGCAGCAGGTCAGAATATG
>JAFSYY010000023.1 GCA_017455845.1 Prevotella sp.
ACATCTATATACTCAGATAGGTTTCCGCTATCTTGATGACAATGTATGGGGCGGACACCCCATGAGGCACTTAGTAATTCCTTGGTAAGATCATCAAGAATCCCAAGGATATATATGCCCTCAATGACTTCTGTTTCTTGGCTACCTACGACAACATAACCCGTTATAGTGAATTTATGTTTGGCAACTCTGCCCCCTTAGAACACATGATGCTGTTTCCCGAGATACTTGAGGATAACGATGAAGATAATGAGAGTGACGAATCGGAACGTTAGAATTTGTGAATGGCATTTAGTTATTTCAAAATAAAGTTCTTGCTTGGGCAAGCGGCCGCTTGCCTAAGCAAGAACCCCAATTTTCCTCAATTTCCCAGACTGCCTTTATATAAAGAAATCCTGCAAAAAATCTTACAAAGTTACGAAAAAAACTGCAAAAGTAGGTGCAGTGAGGTTAAATTAAACTAATTCCTATTCACTTTTGATGGTTTTTGCCGTCATATCTGTAAATTTGCACCCGAATTCTATTATTAACTAATAATTAAAGGATTATGAAAAAGAATGTGATTATCATGGCCGCTACGGCAGCCTTAGTATTGAGCAGTTGTGCCAGCAAGAAGGAACTTCAGAACTGCCGCGACGAGAATAAGTCGCTGACCTCTAATCTGCAATCTACCAAGGAAGACCTGGCAGGAAAGAACGCACGCATCACGTCGCTGGAGGAGCAGCAGCGGGGCTTGCAGCAGGCTCTTGCCGCAGCCGAGGCCAAATACGCCAAACTGCAGGAGTCGCTTGACAAGAGTCTGTCGAACGCTTCGCAGAACAATATCTCGATAGAGAAACTGGTAGACCAGATCAACGAGTCGAACCAGTATATCCGCCACCTGGTGGAGGTGAAGTCGAAGAGCGACTCGCTGAACATGGTGCTGACTAACAACCTGACGCGCTCGCTGTCGAAGGAAGAGATGAAAGAGGTCGACGTGCAGGTGTTGAAGGGTGTGGTGTATATCTCGCTGGCCGACAACATGCTGTATAAGAGCGGCTCGTATGAGATCAACGACCGTGCCGCCGAGACGCTGTCGAAGATTGCAAAGATCATTACCGACTACAAGGACTACGACGTGCTCATAGAGGGTAATACCGACAACGTGCCCATCACGAAGACCAACATCCGCAACAACTGGGACCTCTCCTGCCTGCGTGCTTCTTCAGTGGTTCAGGCCTTGCAGACCAAGTATGGCGTCGACCCGAAGCGCCTGACTGCCGGCGGCCGTGGCGAGTACAACCCCCTGCAGAGCAACGATACCGAGGTGGGCAAGCAGCGCAACCGCCGCACCCAGATTATCATCACGCCGAAACTCGACGAGTTCATGGACCTCATCGGCGAGGCTCCCGAGACGAAATAACCCGAGAAGAAGAAGCATCCTACAACCATTTATAACGACTGACACGTAATTCATGAGCAGAGTTCTAATGATTGGCGCCGGTGGCGTCGCTACGGTAGCAGCGTTCAAGATAGCGCAGAACGCTGATGTGTTTACGGAGTTTATGATTGCATCGCGCCGCAAGGAGAAATGCGATGCCATTGTCAAGGCAATAAAAAAGAAGGCGGGAGCAAATTATTCACTTAACATCAAGACCGCCCAGGTGGATGCCGACGACGTGGAGCAGTTGAAGGCACTCTTCAACGACTTCAAGCCGGAACTGGTCATCAACCTCGCCCTACCCTATCAGGACCTGACGATTATGGAGGCCTGCCTGGCCTGCGGCTGCTCCTATCTCGACACGGCCAACTACGAGCCGAAGGATGAGGCCCACTTCGAGTATTCCTGGCAGTGGGCCTACCGCGAACGTTTTAAGGATGCCGGACTCACCGCCATCCTCGGCTGCGGCTTCGACCCGGGTGTGACAAGCATCTTCACGGCCTACGCCGCCAAGCACCACTTCAAGGAACTGCAGTACCTGGACATCGTCGACTGCAACGCCGGCGACCACCACAAGGCCTTTGCCACCAACTTCAACCCGGAGATTAACATCCGCGAGATAACGCAGAAGGGACTCTACTGGGAGGACGGCAAATGGGTGGAGACGGAACCGCTGGAGATCCACAAGGACCTGACCTATCCGGAGATAGGCCCGCGCGACAGTTACCTGCTGCACCACGAGGAGATAGAGAGCCTGGTCATCAACTACCCCACCATCCGCCGTGCCCGTTTCTGGATGACCTTCGGCCAGCAGTACCTGAAGCACCTGGAGGTGATTCAGAACATCGGCATGAGCCGCATCGACGAAGTCATCTACGAGGCTCCGCTGGCCGACGACGGGAGCGCGGACGCCTCGTCCGCAAAGACCGTCAAGGTGAAGATTGTGCCCCTGCAGTTCCTCAAGGCCGTATTGCCCAACCCGCAGGACCTGGGCGAGAACTACGAGGGCCAGACCTCCATAGGCTGCCGCATACGCGGCATCGGCAACGACGGCCGGGAGCACACCTATTATATATATAATAACTGCTCGCACCGCGCCGCCTACGAGGAGACCGGCATGCAGGGGGTGTCGTACACCACGGGTGTGCCCGCCATGATTGGTGCCATGATGTTCTGCAAGGGGCTGTGGAAAAAGCCCGGCGTCTACAACGTAGAGGAGTTCAACCCCGACCCCTTCATGGAGCAACTTAACAAGCAGGGCCTGCCCTGGCATGAGATCCACGACGGCGACCTGGAATTGTAATCTCGAAATATCGTCATCTCGAAACATCGAAATGTCGAAATATCGAAATATCGAAACATCAAAAAACATCGAAAAAAATAAGAATATGGCAAAAAAGGAAACAGAGGGCGAGGCCTTGAGCCCCCAACAGGAGAAACTGAAAGCCCTGCAGGCCGCCATGTCGAAGATTGAAAAGGACTTTGGCAAAGGCTCCATCATGCGCATGGGCGAGGAAAAGATAGAAAACGTAGAGGTGATTCCCACCGGGTCGATAGGCCTGAACGCCGCACTCGGCGTGGGCGGCTATCCCAAGGGGCGTATCATAGAGATCTATGGTCCGGAGTCGAGCGGTAAGACCACGCTGGCCATCCACGCCATTGCCGAGGCTCAGAAGGCGGGCGGCATTGCAGCCTTCATCGATGCCGAGCATGCCTTCGACCGCTTCTATGCACAGAAACTGGGCGTCGACATAGAAAACCTATATATCTCGCAGCCCGACAACGGCGAGCAGGCACTCGAGATTGCCGACCAACTGATCCGTTCGGCAGCCATCGACATCATCGTCATCGACTCCGTCGCTGCCCTCACACCGAAAAAGGAGATTGAGGGCGACATGGGCGACTCGGCCGTCGGCCTGCATGCACGCCTCATGAGCCAGGCACTGCGCAAGGTCACCTCGACCATCGCCAAGACCAACACCACGTGTATCTTCATCAACCAGTTGCGCGAGAAGATCGGCGTGATGTTCGGCAATCCCGAAACCACCACGGGCGGCAACGCCCTGAAGTTCTATGCCTCGGTACGTCTGGACATCCGCAAGGTGACCAGCATCAAGGACGGCGACCAGGTCATCGGCAACCAGGTACGTGTGAAGGTGGTGAAGAACAAGGTGGCACCGCCCTTCCGCAAGGCCGAGTTTGAGATTACCTTTGGCGAGGGCATCTCGAAGATTGGCGAGATCGTTGATCTTGGCGTGGAGTACGGCATCATCAAAAAGAGCGGCTCCTGGTTCTCTTACGAGGACTCGAAACTGGCACAGGGCCGCGACGCCACAAAGCAGTTGCTCAAGGACAACCCCGAACTCTGCGAGGAACTGGAGGAAAGGATCATGGATGCCCTCAGAGACCAGAAATAACAAAAACGCTTCGCGTCTAAAACCAGAAATAACAAAAAAAACACGCTTCGCGTCTAACTAGCAGAACGCGAAGCGTATTTTTTTTCACACCCTCTCTTACCCTATTTCTTGATACTTGCAACCCGCTTGGTCTTCTTGTTGAAGAACACACAGGCGTAAGGCTGGCCAGGATTCTTGTACACCCACGTATAGAATGCACTTTCCTCACCTCGGCCGCTGGGCTCGCCAAGAGCCAGTTTGACCTCGTTCTCCGAGTAGCCCTTGCGCACAATGCTCTTCTGGATGTCGGCCAGATGCGCTTTCTGCACGCCCTCCATCTTCAGAGGATTGCCCGAGGCGAAGAGTTTGGTGAACAAGTCCTCGCGGGTGCCGTCGATGTCGCCCGACACATCGTGACTGACAAAGGTCACCTCCTTGGTATAGGTCTTGCCGGTGCCCATGCCTTGAAGTGTCATCTTGACGTAATGGGTGCCGCGCTGCACACGGATGTCACGAATCTTGAACGTTGACAGGCGGGCCACCTTAGTAGTCTTGCCGCTGGCATCTTGCATGGTGGTGGAATAGAGCGTAAACACCTCCTGACCGATATATTTCTTATAGGCCGAACTGACTGCCATATTGTCAGCAGGCAGTTCAAAGGCACCCTTAAACGAGTGTATCCTCATGTTGCTGATGTCAAACTCGTCGTCGCGCATGCCGCTGTTGGTGCGGCTGATGGCCACATTCTGATAGAACTCACGGCCGCTCTCGTCGGCCACGATGATCTTCACGGGGAAACTGCGTGTGCCAACACCAACGGCCACCACCTTCACCTCCGTGCCTTCCTTCACATCAAAGATGGCAGTATAGCCGTCGCCGTCAACCTCGGTGTCAACGTAGTATTCGTCGGCCATGGTAAACAGCGTCTTGTCCTTGAGCACCTCAATGGCCGTGTCCACATCGCCCAGATAGGCCAGCGTGGGCACTCCCAGTTTGCCAAAGCAATAGTCATCGAACGTGGCCGAGGGCACCTCGAAATAGTAGGCCTTGCCGTCGTCCTCGCACACAAAGTTGATGTGCTCGTGAAGACCGCCCGTGTTCTCATGACCTTTATACACCATAATCTTATGGCGCAACTTCGTGCTGCTCACCATCTGGCCCGTGGCAGCATCGGCGAAGGTCTTGATGACCAGGTCTTTCTTGTCGGGAATAACCATGAAGCGCATGCCTTCCTTCCAGTCGCACAGACTGACATAGCGGAAATACTGACTCAGGAAATCCTGCGCCTTCTCCTCTTCCTTCGGTGCATCTGACTCGGCTGTCTGACTGGCAACAACAGTCTTCTTGGCTCCCTTCGTCTTCACGATATACTTGCTTGCCTGAGCCTGCACACCTAAGGCAGCAATCATCAGGGCTACAACAATAAACAATCTCTTCATAATCACAACTTGAATTAATTCGCCTGCAAAGATATAACTTTTTTTTCATACTTCTGACAAAATGACGTGACAAAAATCCTTTTCTTATGATTTTTTTTACTTTTGGCACACGCTTTGCTATGCTTTAGTAGCCATTTATGCCCTATGCACCAAAATAATTGGAGGCAGAGCAGACAGCACAGGCAAAACAAAAAGATTATTAACAATTAAAAATAGTACAGAATTATGGGAAAGATTATTGGAATTGACTTAGGTACAACCAACTCGTGCGTTGCCGTGTTTGAAGGCAACGAGCCGGTTGTCATTGCAAACAGCGAAGGCAAGCGTACAACGCCTTCAGTAGTGGGCTTCGTAGAGGGTGGCGAGCGTAAGATTGGCGACCCCGCCAAGCGTCAGGCTATCACCAACCCGAAGAAGACCGTGTACAGCATCAAGCGCTTCATGGGCGAGACATGGCAGCAGACCGAGAAGGAGATTGCCCGCGTGCCCTTCAACGTTGTGAACGAGGGTGGCTATCCCCGTGTAGACATCGACGGCCGCAAGTACACCCCGCAGGAAATCAGCGCCATGGTGCTGCAGAAGATGAAGAAGACCGCCGAGGACTATCTCGGCCAGGAGGTGACCGACGCCGTCATCACCGTGCCTGCCTACTTCAGCGACTCGCAGCGTCAGGCCACGAAGGAGGCCGGACAGATTGCCGGACTCAACGTGAAGCGTATCGTCAACGAGCCGACGGCTGCCGCTCTGGCATACGGCATCGACAAGACGAACAAGGACATGAAGATTGCCGTCTTCGACCTCGGCGGCGGCACCTTCGATATCTCTATCCTCGACTTCGG
>JAFSYY010000024.1 GCA_017455845.1 Prevotella sp.
CCGCAGCAACAAGCCGCATGGCACTCCCCTCCCATGTAGGGGAGGGGTAGGGGTGGGGTGACTAACTTTTTCAGTGGCAGGAAGATACAGACCCCACCCCTGCCCCTCCCCTTGAAGGGAGGGGAGTGCCATGCGGCTTGTTCGCTTGCGATAGCGGACTTTTTAAAGTGGGCTCACTACTTTAACTACTTTAACTCCCTTAACTACTTTAACTCCCTTAACTACTTTAACTCCCTTAACTACTTTAACTCCCTTAACTACTTTAACTCCCCTAACTCCCTTAACTACTTTAACTACTATTAAGACACGGACAACGGAGGCTAAATGTATGATTTTTTTACCCCAAAAACAGGGGTCTGAAAAATATCATTCTAGAGTAAAACGGAACCAAAAATGCCTCGTTTGGACCCCAAAAATAGCAGGCAAGGTGCAACGGAGGCTCCGCCAAGGTGCGACGGAGCCAGTTTTGAACAGCGACGGAGCCAGTTTTGAACAGCAACGGAGCCTTGATTGAAGTTCAACGGAAAAAGCGTTGCACCATGGCGGAGCCTCCGTTGCACCTTAACGGAGCCTCCGTTGCAAACCGAAAAAATGGCCATTTTTCGATATGTCTGATTATCAGATGGTTACAAAACCCTCTAGAATCGCGTATTTTCGACCGTAGAAACAGTTGGTGGATTTCGTTGAAATCTAGGGGGTGGTTAATCGTACTTTTTGTAAACTATTTTCCTAACTGCCACCAAATCTTCGACATGGCTGAAAATTTTTTCCTACACGTCGTCGTCTAAGTCGTCGCAGAGTGTAAACCCCTGTTTTCCGTGTTGGGACACCCAAGTTGTCCCAACGCGGAAAACAGGAAAAATTGTAGTCAGTGACCTAGGTCGACAGATCGATTGACCTAGGTCACTCGATAGCGAAGGAGGCTCCATCGCATTGCGGTGGAGCCTCTTTCACGTTGCAAAACGGCCTTCTTCAACCTGCAAGGACATGGGAATCATGGCGACAGGTTTTTGTATGACACATTCGGTCTACTTGATGACCATCATCTTTCTGATGGTGCCGTCGCCGCTGCGCACGATATTCAGACCGTAATGCATGGCGGTAGCACGGCGACCGTCAAGGGTGAAGACGGCTGCGGGCTGACCATTGGAAGCCGGCGTCTGCGTGTTGATGCCGGTAGAAACACTGGCTGTTGTCTTCTTGCTCAGTCCACCATACTCGTTGACAGCCTGCACCTGCCATTGAGGATTGGAGATTGAAGATTGGCCATTAACCATTGAACAGTCGTGCTCTGTCGCTGTGGTGAAGCCTACCACCTCATCATTACAGGTGATGACGTAGCAGATGGCGTAGGGCACGGCCTCCCATGAGAGTTTGCCGTTGGCCAGGGTGACAACGGGTGCATCGCAAGCCTCGCACATCAGGTCGGGCTGCCAGTTATCGTCGCCGCCGCAAACGTTCTTGATGGTGTACTGTGCTGCCTCCTCGTCGGTGAGGTAGTTCTTCACGTTGAACTTCTCCACCTTCTCGCCAGTGCTGCTGTCTGTATAATAGTAATATGACTCACGCTGCGAGAGATCCACTGGATTGCCGCTGCCATCCACGGTGTTGTAGTCGGCCCAGAGAGCGGGCAGTCCGCCCATGGTGTTGTACCAGCCCTTGGCGGGGATGTTGACGTAGGTCTGTGTGTTGATGAACACGGTCTTCGGCTCTCCGTGCCAAGGCCGGCCCAGCCACACGTCGCTGACGGTGACACCCTTATGCGGACGGATGACGTTGTTCTGGAACACATAGCCCCACTTCGTGTCGGCAGTATGCCAGGGAGCGACGATATATCCGCCCGACGGACGGTTGATCTCCAGTGTGTCGCCGTCAAGGTAGACATCACCGCCGTTGTAGATGAAGTCCACGGCACCCTCGATGAGCGAGTTCTTGATGTAGTGGCGGTTCTTCTGCGTGGAGGTGGTGATCCAGGTGTCCTGATAGGAGAGCAGTGCCACGCCGTTCAGGGCGATGCGGTCGCCAATGGTGTTGAGGGCCAGTGCCTGCGGGCCTGCCTGCTGCTCATGACCGTAACTGTTCTCCATGGTGAGGTTCTCGAAGAAGCAGTTGTCGCTGTTCACCACGACGGTGGCACCCACGCTGACATGTACGGCATTCTCACCGCCGGAGAGACGGTTGTCCTTGATAACGGTCTTATCGCGATCCTGACCGATGAGGTGTATATAGGGCTTCGTCTTTGGAATGTCGACGTGCTCCTTATAGTCGCCGTTCTTGATGAAGATGAGCCAGGGGCGGGCACTGCCTGCCGGGGCAGCATCGATAGCGGCCTGTACGGTGGTGTAGATATTCTCGACGGGGAAACCGTCGAGCACGGAACCGGCGGCATCGACGATGGCATCGTAGAGGCGCATCTCGGGCTGCTTGCGCTCCATGGTGGTGAAGTTCAGCGTGACGGCGGCCACGGGCTCACCGCTGCGCGATGTCAGCACGCCCTCGGGCATCTGGAAGGTATAGGCGGTGTTGTATTTCAGGCCGCTATACTTGAAGATGGCGCTCTTACCGCTTATGATGGGGGTGAGGGTCTCGACGGGGGAACCGTCGAGCACAAGGGTGGCGGTGATACCCGAAGTAGAACCTTCGGAAACGGCGGCTGCCTTCACCTTGCCGTCGAAGTTGAGGATGATGCTGCCGTTGGCGCTCACGTCGGTGGCACCCTCGACGGGATTGCTGCTGACGAGTGTTGCCGTCTGCTGCTGTCCGCCTACGGCATCGGCCAGGACGAAGATCTCGGCAATCGAGGTGCCGTCGTAGTCGCTGGCAACGCCCACCTTCTCAGAGGTGCGGTCTGGCATCCAGCGGATCCATACGCGCTGCTGGTCGTTGGCCTCGGCAGGCAGGGCAAACTCCTTCGGGCCGTCCCAGCCGCGTGCGGGCGGGTTGAAGGTGCCGATGGTGGTGAAGTTCTCGCCGTCGATGGAGTATTGCACATTGTTCACCGAGTAGGTGTTGTAATCATCGCCGAGGCACGACGAGATGCTCAGGTTCTCATAGCCCTTCGAGGAGAAAGATATTTCGAAGTACCACTCCTCGGAGAGGTATTTCCAGATGCGCGCAGCAAACTTACCGTTCTCCTGACCGTTGCCGATGCCACGTGTGAGCCAGCCCGTGGTGCTGCCCTCTGCGTTGCGCAGCGACAGCATACCGGCGTTGTCGCTCTCGGCCTTATAGTCGGCGGCGCGGTCTTTGGCAGGCTGGTCGTAGTAGAGGTCCCAGCCCACGATATAGTCAACGGCAGAGAAGTTGGCGGTGACGCTCTTCTCGCCCGTCATCTTGATTTCGCACTCGGCGTTAGTGCCCGTGGCATCGCCCTCCCAGCCGATGAAGGT
Organism: Prevotella sp.; assembly: GCA_017455845.1. Lineage (GTDB taxonomy): Bacteria > Bacteroidota > Bacteroidia > Bacteroidales > Bacteroidaceae > Prevotella. The sequence goes on from JAFSYY010000024.1 coordinate 3,390, forward strand.
CAGGATGCGGTTGTTCAGGGCGGTGAGTTTTACGACGGTGCCTTCTTCGTAATAATGTACACCATCGACCACGTTACCCGTCGGGGCATACTGCACGAGGTTGTCGTTCACGCCCTCTGAGCGTGTGAGGTTCAGGGCATAGACGTTGTTCTTCGTATAGGTGGCAGTCAATATCGTGTTGGCGGCAATGTCGAAACTGTAGGGATTCTCGGTCGAGACGGTCTCGCCACTCTCGTCGACCCATGCCACGAAGTGATAGCCGAAGTTCTCGGTGGCCGAGACGGTGATGTGCGTGCCCTCGTCGAACTCGCTGCCCACGGGGTTCGTCGACACTTTACCAGCACCTTCGGTGCCCAGGCTCACGCTGAGCGTATAGACAGGCACGGCCTCGATCTGACCCTCCACGTCGCCGGTGACCACCACGTCGCTGAAGGCATACTGCTTGTTGGTGGCCAGTCCGCGGATGTAGATCTTCAACTCGACGGGGGAACCGTCGAGCACAGTGCCGAGGCTCGTGAGGTCGTAGTTATACTCGGTGAAATAGGGTGACTCCTTCACCAACTGCGGACGCTCGTCCTTGGCCAGTTCGACGGGAGAACCGCCGAGCACAGTGGCCACCACGTCGAAGTTACCGCCGTTGGTGCCCACACGGCTGGCATGGAAGGCGAACGACTTCGGCGCGAAGGTCAGACCCTTCTTCGGTTTCAGGGTGAAGATAATGGCACTGGCATCGTCTTGTGTGCCAGCCTGTTCGGTGGGCTGGAACATGGTCTCACAGATGCCGCCGTCGGTGCGTGTGCCGTTCATGGTGAGTTTCTCGCCCACGGTCATCTCGGCCACGGAGAACAGGCCCTCTTTCGATGCCACGGCTGTTGTGGCACTGGCGGCACCGTCTTTCAAGGGCCACGAGAGGGTGAAGCCCTTCTCGCTGACGGGCTCGGCATTGACGGTCATCATGCCGAGGAGTGCCAGCAAGGTCAGGAAAAAGTTTGTTTTTTTCATTTTGTTTTAGTTGATTAGTTGTTAAGTTGATAAAATAGGTTATTCTGATAATTGTTTCTTCAGCCATAGCATCTGGCCGTGGTTGGTGTCCTCGCTGGTCCAGTGCTCGTTGACGGGCGTGATGAGCGACTCCTTAGGAGCGCTGATAAGGTTCCAGACGATATAGGAGGTGGTGGGCGGACAGACGTTGTCGTTGTAGCCCCAGGTCATGTAGACAGGACAGGTGATGCGGCGGGCGAAGTTCACCACGTCGTAGTAGGCGAGGGTCTTCACCTTCTCCGGTACGAGCATGTTGTTCATCTTGTTGAAGTGGGGATAGCCTCCAGCACGGTTGTCAAGGTAGCCGGCCATGTCGGATAATGCCGGGTGGTTGGCCACGCAGGCGGTGACGCGGCGGTCGATGGCGGCGGTGATGAGCGAGAGGGCACCACCCTGGCTGCCACCCTGCACGAAGACGTTCGTGCCGTCCCACTGAGGCAGCGAGCAGAGGTAGTCGAGGGCACGAACGCAGGCCACGTAGACATGCTTCATATAGTAGTTGTCGCGGTCGTCGAGGCCGTTGCACAGGTAGCCGTTCTCATGGTCAAAGGCACTGCTCACCTCCTTGAACTGCTCGGTGGTCATCTCAGGGTTCAGGCCGTGGATCTCCATCTCCAGACGTATGAAGCCGTTGCGGGCGTAGTAGAGGTTGCGCATGGGCTCCTTGATGGTCTTCACGCCGGCGCCGGGAGGACAGAGAACAACGGGATATTTTCGATTTACGGATTTTCGATTTACGGACTTTCGATTTACGATTTCCTGCCCCGCAGTAGGTGAAGCGTCCATGTTTTGCATCACGCCCTTCGGCACCGACAGGTAGCCATAGATGCTGTGGTGCTGGTCGGTATGTAGTTTCAGCAGATACATATCGGTCTCGTCGGTGCAGTAGTCGTCTATCCTCTCACTTCTCACCTCTAACTTCTCGGCACTCACCTCCTTACGGGCCGCCTCGATGGCAGCCTGCCAGAAGGTGTCGAAGTCGGCGGGATTCTTAGTAAAGGGCTTCAACTGCTCTGGCGAGAAGCCCACCTTCACGTGGTGCTTGTACGTCGGGGATTGCAAATCGCCTTCAACGGTTGCCCTCAGCCGAAGGTCTAGGAAGCCGGGAGTCTTCATCGTGCCCATGTCGATGACGGCACGTCCGCCTTTCAGCATCACCTTGCCTGAAGACGTGGGCGGCATCATGTCGGGGCCTATCTCGTAAGTCACCTCCACATCCTGCGGAACGCCGTAGCGGTAGAGGCTCACCTCGACCTTGGCGTTCTCGCCCGTCTTATAGAGCCAGTTGGCGTGGTTGGGAACGGTGAGCCACAGATAGTCGCTGCGGTAGGGATAGTTCTCGGCCTGCGTACTGATACCCAGCAACAGCAGGCCTAATAATAGAATGGTTCTCATCATCAGTAGATTATCTTCTTGAACGTACCGTCTGACTGTCGCACGATGCCAAATGATTTACGATTTACTGATTTACGATTATCTATCTGTCGTCCGCACAGGTCGTAGGTAGCAGAACCATCCCATCGTGAATTGTCAGTTGGTAAATCGTCAATGCCCGTGGAAGAGGCATCGCTGGCCATGCCGTGGATAGTAAGGTCAGAGAGGCAGATGGTCTTGCCCGTGGCGGCACCGTTGTACCAGGGATAGACACGTACCAGGAGTTCCTGTCCCTCGCTGAGTTTGACGACGGGCTTGGCCTCCACGTACTGCATGTTGTTGGCCGGCATCTTCTTCATCTCGAAGATGGTGGTGCGTGTCTCGAAGTTGTCGGTGCTGTAGTAGATGTGCGAGCACATGCCGTTGCCGCCGCATCCGCACACAAAAAGGCTGATTTCATCGATACTTAGCGTCGTGCCCGTGGCGGGCTTGATGCCCCACTGGATATAACGGCTGGGGTTGTCGTCGATCTCGTCGGCAGGCCAAGCGTCGCCGGTGAGAAGGTTGCGCTGGGTCTTACGGCTGGCATCGAAGCCTGTCCACTCCGGCCACGTGGTGTTGGCGTTAGGGTTGGAGTAGCGCTGCACATACATGCCCGTCCAACTCTCTGGTATGACAGTGGCAGGGCCTGTCAACTCGTAACTGTCGTCACTCTCCAAGCGCCAGTAGACCTTTACTTCCGTGCCGCCCTCGAGGACGATGGCGGTGGCGGTGACGGGTATCTCGATGGTGCTTCCTGCGGGCGAGGCAGCAGCGCTGCCATTGGCACTGACGGTGATAGTGCCGGTGAACTGGCCGTTCTCGGCCAGCGTCACCTGGGCGTAGAAGGTCTGCACGAGCGTCGAGGCGGCGTAGGTGGCGGTCAGCGCATCGGTCCAGTCTTTCTTGTTGGTGGAGAGGGTGATGCCCTCGGTGGCGGTGATGGTCACGGTGCCGCTCTCGGGTGTCAGGCCGAAGCCGTTGAGCGTGAACTCCTTGGTCAGCGTCTGACCTCTATAGGCTTCGCCGAAATCACCGTTGGCAGGTGTCACAGAGAGGTCGGTAGGCAGCACGATGTCGTCGGCCATGATGCCCTGTGCCTTCATCAGACGGGCACACTCGCGGGCCACGAGCAGCGCACCCGTGGTGTTGAAGTGAGTAGAGCCTTCACCGTCGAAGAGATATTCATGGCACTTCGCATCGCCATAACTCTCGTAGAGGGCGGCGGTGGCGGTGGTCAGGTCGACGAAGGATATGCCCTTCTCCTTGGCCAGTTGCTCTGAGTGGTAGGCATAGTCCATGGTATGGTCGCTGGCGGGCACGCTATTGCCTGCCTTGGGCCCATCGGCAGTCAGGATGCTGAACGAGTCGCCCAGGTCGTGACGGCCGTTGCGGCGAATCTTGCCGCCACTGAAATAACTGCGGCACACGGGCGAGCAGATAATCGGCGTGGCACCGAGGGCGATGGACTCATCGACAATCTTGCCCAGGTTCTCCTTATAAGTAGAATAAGGTATAGAGCCGCGCAGTTCGCTCCATGTCTGGCCGATGCTCTCGTAGTAGTCTTTCAACTGATAGCCGTCCATGCCGTCGTTCTTCTCGTCGTTATGGGCGAAGGAGATGATGACGTAATCGCCGGCCTCGACGTTTTTCTTCGCCGTCTGCCATAGTTCGTTGTATCCGCCGCGTGAGTCGCGGCCGCCACGGGCGTAGTTGACGCAGGTCCATCCGTTGGTCAGGAAGTTGCCGAAGTACATGCCCCAGCCCCGTGTCACGGTGGCGTTCTCATCGTAGGGTGCCATGGTCGAGTCGCCCAGTGTGTGTACCTTCTTGGCACTCGATGCAACAAAGAGCATCGAGGCCAAGGCGAGGAAAAAGAAAAATTTTGATTTCATTTTTACGTAGTTTGTTTTTGAAGTTATTAAAATCTGGTTGCAAAAGTAGCAAAAAAATACCGATGGAATGGGGGAAAATTGGGTCAATGAGGTGAAAAAACGCGTCAAACATGGTGTTTGACGCGTTTTTATACCCTATAACTATGAATTATGAACTATGAACTATGAACTCCCTTAAACTCTGTCGGACTCTTTCCTGTGCTCTGTTTGAAGCAGCGGCTGAAATATTTTGGGTCGGTGAAGCCACAGGCGTAGGCCACCTCGCTGACGGTTTTCTCCGGCAGGAGCAACAGTTGACCGGCACGTTTCATGCGGGCCTCGTTGAGCAGTTCCAGCGGGGTGACACCCATCTCCTGCTTCAGTTTGCGCTGCAGCACCGAGCGGCTGACGGCGGCCGCTGCCGCCATGTCGCCAATATTGGCATCGCTGTTGGCGATGTTTTCCTCCACAAACTGCATCACGCGCTTCAGCATGGGGTCGACGGCTTCCGGCCTGTCACTGTCGGCGACAGGCTGCGCACTGGCGGGCGCGGTAAGGTCGGAGCCTGGTGGCGGCAGGTTCCTGTCCTGCCTGATGTCATGCAGCAGGGCGAGGTAGGCCTCCAGCGTCTCGTGCTGCTTGCGTTTGATGCGCCTTATATATAATAAGGTATAGATGATAACGGCAACAACCATGAGCAGACAGCCGACCATCAGCAGTTGGCCGTACCACGCCTCCCAGAACGCAGGCTCCACGATGATGGTCAGCGTGCGCCGGTTGGGCTGCCACTGCCCGTCGGCGTTGGTAGAGCGGATGTCCAGACGGTAGGTGCCGGGCTTCATGTCGAGGAGCGTGGCCGTGCGGCTATGGTCAATGACGTTCCATGCCACGCTGTCGTGCCGGCCGTCGGCGGTGAGCCGGAAGGCGTAGATGATGCGCTCCGGGGCCTGATAGTCCAGGGCGGCAAAATGCACGGTGATATTGCGCTCGCCGGGGTGCAGCGTCAGCGTGTCGCCATATTCCACGGCCCACAGGCTGCTGTCGCCGCCAATGGTGATGGCGGTCAGCACGACAGGCGGCACATAGGCCAGGCTGTCGACCACATCAAGCGAGGCCATGCAGGCACCGTCGCTGAGCCCCAGCAGCCAGCGTCCGTCGGGAAGTTGCAGCGGACGTGCCTCACTGAAACGGTAGTCTTCGTGGAAGAAATGAGCGTCGTAGATGCGATGCGTTCCCCCGCCGCTGACCACGCTGAGCAGATGGCCGCCCACAACAAGGATCCTGCCATCGGCAGTCGCAGCCATCGACAGTGCCATGTCGCTGGGCAGCAGATGGTTGGCGGTGTTCAGATGGCGAAACACCGGGTGTTCGTTGAGCAGGTCGTGCCCGCTAACGATGTTCACTCCTCCGCTCTCTGTGCTAATGAACAGGCCGCCATTGCCATCGTCCAGGATATCCATGATGGCACTGCTGCTGAGGCTGCCGCCACGGTCGTACTCACGCCGATGATGGGTGAACACCATGTCGTCGGCATCGGCTGTCAGACGTGCCGTCACCAACCCGTCGGTGGTGGCGGCCATCAGCACACCGTCCTTGGCATCCCTGCTTCCGTCTTCCGGCTGCGGGGATTTGCTGTCACCATCGAGCCATGCGAAGTGGATATAGCGCACACGCTGTCCGCTGTCGGCGGGATAATGCTTGGGGATATGGAACGTGGGCTCCACGGCTTTGCTCTCGCGGGTATAGAAGAGACCGTTGTGCATGGTGGCCACCCACAGCCTGCCGTAGCAGTCTTCACGGATGTCGTACACATCCTGGCCACTCATGGCTGGCAGCCTTTCCACGGTGAAACGCCCCGACGCCACCTCATGCAGCCGGAACAGGCCGTAGGGCTTCGACCCCAGCCAGATTGTGCCGTCGGATGTCTGGTAGATGCAGTAGATGGGTGCACCAAACGAGGTGTATGCCACATGAATGGTGCCGTCGCTGCCCAGGAAGCCCAGCAGGTTCATCTGGGCATCGTAGATGCGCACGGCGGCATCTTCGCGGGTGGTCAGCCAATAGCGGCCCTCGCTGTCACGAAACAAACATTTCACCTCGGCCGACGGGGCAATAGGCAGCCGTTGCGCATGCTGCTCCTCGGTGATACAAAGGTTGATGCGCCCATTGTCCAGCACCCAACGGTTGCCCTGGCGGTCGCAATATTCGAAGGACACGTAATGCTTCGGAAGACTGTCTTTCAACGCCTTGCTCTGACGGTATCTTATCAGGTCGGAGGCAGCCTGCTCCTTATCTTCCGTTCCTACCCTGCTGAAGCGGCAGGCACGGGTGTCGAAAAGGAAAAAGTCGTCTTCGTCTGCCCGGCAGACAATCATCCCGTCAGGACGCAGGCTGATGCCACGGATGCGGTCCGTGGGCATGTTGCAACCGTCGCCGGGCTGCGACTTGAAGGTGTGAAACTCGTAGCCGTCGAAACGACACAGGCCGTTCCACGTGGCGAACCACATGAAGCCACGCTCGTCTTGCAGCAACTGGGTGATATGGTTGGACGGCACACCGTCTTCCTCGTCATACTGGATGACACGGCAGGGAGACTGAGCCAGCAAGCCTTTCTGCATCAAAGGGATTGCCGTCAGGGTGAGCAATATGAAAAAAACAGTCCGTTTGAAGTCCATGTGAGTAGTCATCTTTAAGTTTCCTGTGCAAAGATAGTAAAAAAAATGAAATATTACAGCCCGAGGCCATTTTTTTTCGCAAAAGCCATTGCAGTATTCAGGAAATTTTGTACCTTTGCATCCGATTCCGGTTTTCAGAAACGGAAAACTTTTGAACGACGAAAAAGAAAAAAGTTGTCCAAAACGGAAAACATTTGCCTGCCGCAGTTCATGAGACAGGGCAGAAACAAGACAGACAAAAACCTAAACGAAGGAAACAACATACAATAATGGAAATCAAGAACTTTACCATCACGAAGCGGGATGGTTCAAAAGACCGCTTCTCACTTGACAAGATCATGAACGCCATCACCAAGGCGTTCGAGAGTGTGGACGAGCCTGCCGACCTGAGCACTATCTCAAAGATTATCAGCCACTTGAACATGAAAGACGACATCAAGGTGGAGGATATTCAGAACCAGGTTGAGGAGGCACTGATGCGCGAGGGCTACTATAAGGTGGCCAAATCGTTTATCCTCTACCGACAGGAACATGCCGAAGACCGTGAAACGCTGGAGAAGATGATGTTCCTCTCCGAATACATGGAGTCGGTCAATGCGGCCACCGGTTCGAAGTACGATGCCAACGCCAATGTTGAACATAAAAACATTGCCACGCTGATAGGCGAGTTGCCAAAATCGAACTTCATCCGCCTGAACCGGCGACTGCTCACCGACCGCATCAAGAAGATGTATGGCAAGCAGTTGGCCGATGAATACATCGACAAACTGACACACCACTTTATATATAAGAACGACGAGACCTCGCTGGCCAACTACTGCGCCTCCATCACGATGTACCCCTGGCTCATCGGAGGCACACTGAGTATCGGCGGCAACTCCACGGCTCCCACAAACCTGAAGTCGTTCTGCGGCGGATTCGTCAACATGGTCTTCATGGTGTCGTCGATGTTGAGCGGGGCCTGCGCCACGCCAGAGTTCCTGATGTACATGAACTACTTCCTGGGCAAGGAGTACGGACAGGACTACTGGAAGCACGCCGACATGCAGGCTGACATGAGCCTGAAGAAGCGCACCCTCGACAAGATCATCACCGACTACTTCGAGCAGATTGTCTATACGCTGAACCAGCCCACCGGCGCACGTAACTACCAGGCCGTGTTCTGGAACATTGCCTACTACGACAAATACTATTTCCAGAGCATCTTCGGAGAGTTCTATTTCCCCGACGGCTCTCAGCCCGACTGGGACGGTCTCTCCTGGCTGCAGAAGCGCTTCATGAAATGGTTCAACAAAGAGCGCACGAAGACGCTGCTCACCTTCCCCGTGGAGACGATGGCCCTGCTGGTTGACGAAAACGGCAACTGCAAGGACCCCGAGTGGGGTGAGTTTACAGCCGAGATGTATAGCGAAGGGCACTCCTTCTTCACCTATATGAGCGACAACGCCGACTCGCTGTCGTCGTGCTGCCGACTGCGCAACGAGATTACCGACAACGGCTTTTCATATACCCTCGGCGCAGGCGGCGTGAGCACAGGCTCGAAGTCAGTGCTCACCATCAACCTGAACCGCTGCATACAGTATGCCGTGAACCATCAGATGGACTACCTGGAGTATCTGGGCGGCATCATTGACCTCTGCCATAAGGTGCAGACGGCCTACAACGAGAACCTGAAGGAACTGCAGGCCCACGGCATGCTCCCCCTCTTCGATGCCGGCTATATCAACATCAACCGCCAGTACCTCACCATCGGCATCAACGGACTGGTAGAGGCTGCCGAGTTCATGGGACTGAAGATAACGCCTAACGATGAATACAAGAAGTTTGTGCAGGGCATCCTGGGCCTGGTGGAGAAATACAACAAGCAGTACCGCATCAAGGAAATGATGTTCAACTGCGAGATGATTCCTGCGGAGAACGTGGGCGTGAAGCACGCCAAATGGGACCGCGAGGACGGCTATTTCGTGCCACGCGACTGCTACAACTCATATTTCTACGTCGTGGAGGACGACTCGCTCACCGTCATCGACAAGTTCAAACTGCACGGCGCACCCTATATAGAGCACCTCACCGGCGGCTCCGCCCTGCACATGAACCTGGAGGAGCACCTGTCGAAGGAACAGTATCTGAAACTCCTTCAGGTGGCAGCCAAGGAAGGCTGCAACTACTTCACCTTCAACATCCCCAACACCGTGTGCAACGAGTGCGGATATATAGACAAGCGCTATCTGCACCAGTGTCCGAAGTGCCACTCCAAGAACGTGGACTACATGACCCGCATCATCGGCTACCTGAAGCGCGTCTCGAACTTCTCGCAGGCCCGTCAGGAAGAGGCAGCAAGGAGATATTACGCTCACGCGTAATATCTCAAATGAGAAATGAGAAATGAGGAATGAGAAATGAGAAATTATTAATTAGTAATGAGTAATTAGTAATTATGATTACCTTGCAAGCCAATTGTCAGCACGTCTTTCATGCTTGTTTCAGCAGCAATTCTAATCATAATTACGAATTACTCATTACTAATTACTCATTAAGAAATAGGAATCATGCTTAAATACGTCAACACCGGCATTGTCTTTCAGGAGATACCCGATGAGGTGACGCTGGCCATCAACATCAGCGGATGCCCCTGCCGATGCCCGGGCTGCCACAGCCACTATCTCTGGGAGGACATCGGACTGCCGCTCAACACCGAGGCGCTCGACGATTTCGTGGAGCGCTTCGGCAACGACATCACCTGCTTCGCCTTCATGGGCGGCGACGGCGACCCGAAAGGAGTCAACATCCTGGCGCAGTATCTGCACGAGACCTACCCGCAGTTCAAGGTGGCCTGGTATAGTGGCAGGCTGCGCATACCCTCCAACATCAAAAAGACCGACTTCGACTATATCAAGATCGGCCCGTATATCCGTCATCTCGGCCCACTGAAGAGCCCCACCACCAACCAGCGGCTGTACCGTCAGGCGGCTGATGGCACCTTCGAGGACATCACCCATCGCTTCTGGCACAAGATAGCATTATAACGGCTCCTCTGCAATTCAGCGAAGCCTCTCAGGGTGTCGTGACTTGTATTCCTTGATACGCTCGGCATACGCCCGGTCTTTCCTTCGGGAGAGGTCGGGCGTAAACTCCAGGTATTCGGGGATGGCGCAGCCGTAGTCCTCTATGAGGACACGGGGAGCGGCATCTTCGGACGGGGAAAACCCGTCCGCACGGACATTTTTGATGATGCGGAGGGAGTCGTAGAGGGTGTGGTGGTACACCTCGTAGGCCGCCATGGTCAGCGTGTCGGCTTTGATGCTGACGGTCTGGTAATAACGGCTGGAGATGCCGAACTTGTCGAAGCGGTCGTCAAACTGGATGAAGTAGTTCTTGGGCGAGCAGTGGCTCACGGTATAGACGGGCGTGGTGCGCTTGGTCGGGGAGGAGGCACTTGAGGTCATGCGGGCGTAGGCGTGCTCATGGCCTTGGAGCACGAGATCTACGCCGTAGTCCTCGATTAAGTCGTTGAACACCCAGCGCTGAATCAGGTTATTGTTGCCTCTGATAGAGAAGAGCGGATGGTGCAGGATGACGATTTTCCAGGGAGCGGTGCTGCGGCTGAGTTGCTCTTCCAGCCAGCGGCGCTGGGTCAGCAGGTAAGGCAGTTCACGGTTACTGTCCAAGAGGAAAAACTGCGCAGAGCCATAGCGGAGCGTATAGACCTGGTTGTCTTCAACCTTTGAGTCGAGGAAATAGGAGAAGACCAGCGGAAAACGGCGTTCCAGCGATACGGGAAGTCCCTTCAGGTAGTCGTGGTTACCCGTGACGTTGAGCAGGGGCATGGCCTGACAGACGCTGTCGATGTCGCGGAAGGTCTCGGCCCAGTGGGCATCGACGGGGCGCTCGGTCAGGTCGCCGCCACATATCAGGAACTCGCTCTGCGGATGTCGGCTCAGGGCTTCGCGCAGGAAGCGGTTGGCCTCGCCGCCGATACTGTCCTGCACATCGCCTACATAAAGGAACGACAGGCTGTCGCGGCCTTGGGCATAAGTATGGAAATGATACCAGGGCGAAGTCTTTCCGTTGGTCACGGCACGGTAGGCATAGCACGCCTCGGGCTGTAACTGGCGCAGGCGGGCCACATAATAGGCGGCCTGTCCGCTGCGCGAGCGAAACACCTCACCATAGGCCTCGATGCTGACAGTGTCGCCATCGGGCAGCAGTGCCAGTTCCAGATGGGAGGGATGGAGGATGCTGTCGGCTTGCCAACTGACGTTTCTCGACATCTCCAGGCTGTCGCCAAAGGTGAGTAGCACCCTATGGGGCGCGGTCTCTGAGATATAGGGAGGTTCCTCAGGATTGCGAAACCACACGTCCCAACGGCTATAGACCCAGACGAGGAGGCCGACTAAAAGGAGCATCACGAGGGCAAAAGTCGCCCTTTTTCTTGTTTTTTTATGTATCATACTGCAAAAGTAGTACAAATTATTGAAATAAAGCCTTTTCTCCGCTGCTTTTTCGTATTTTTTTTGTAATTTTGCCGCAATTATGCGGGCTTCGCGGATGCGGGCTTCGTCCTTATGAAGAATGAAGAATGAAGAATGAAGAGTGAAAAAATAAAAATATGGAATCATCCGGTGGTGGCTTTGGTGAGCAACCTGGCGGTTGCCTACGTGCTGTTCACGCTCTGCAGGCTGGTGTTCCTGGTGATGAACTGGGGACTGTATGCCGACACGATGACGTGGAGTCACGGCTTGGACCTCTTTGCTGCCGGACTGATTTTCGACACCTCCGCCATCCTTTATACCAACGCGCTGGTCATCCTGATGATGCTCTTTCCCCTGCACTGGAAGGAGTGTGCAGGCTACTACAAGGTGGTACGCTGGATCTATGTGGTGTGTAACAGCGTGGCACTGTGGGCAAACCTGTGCGACTGTGTCTATTTTCCCTATACCGGCAAGCGCACCACGACAACAGTGTTCTATGAGTTCAGCAATGAGGGCGCTGGCGGCATGGCAAAGATTATGGGCGAGCAGTTCCTGGCCAACTGGTACCTGGTGCTGCTGGGCTTTGGGCTGTCGTGGGTGCTGTGGCGGCTGTTTTTACCGAGAGAGAGCAAACAGGGCAAACAGGGCAGAGAGAGCAAACAGGACGAACAGGCGGGGAAAACCCGCCTGCACGGACACAACGAAGGACACGGACACAACGAAGGACACGGACAAAACGAAGGACACGGACACAACGAAGGACACGGACGCAACGAAGGACACGGACAAAACGAAGGACACGGACACATTATACGTTATTATGCAGTGCAGACGGTGGCGCTGCTGTTGACGATACCACTGTGTGTGGCCGGCATGCGTGGCGGCTTTGCTACTGCCGTGCGCCCCATCACCATCAGCAACGCCAACCAGTTTGTTGACCGGCCGGCGGAGACTGGCATCGTGCTGAACACACCCTTCAGCATCTACCGTACACTGGGCAATGAACCACTCATCACGCCCGACTACATGAGCGACGAGGAAGCCGAAGCCCTCTTTTCGCCTATCCATGAGCCTGCCGACTCCGTGGCCTTTACACCAAAGAATGTGGTGGTGTTTATCCTGGAGAGTTTCAGCAAACAGCACTTCGGGTATTATAATGGAGGAAAGACGAAGGAGAAAGGAGGAAGGAGTGTGGGCTTCACGCCTTTCCTCGACTCACTGATAGCCAACCATGCCATGACGTGGCAATACTCGTATGCCAACGGCCGCAAGAGCATTGAGGGCATGCCGTCAACCCTATCGTCGCTGCCCAACTATGTAGAGCCGCTCTTCCTCACACCTGCCTCACTGAACCGCATGTCGGGACTGGCCCGCGAACTGGGTGAGCAGAAGGGCTATACGACGGCTTTCTTCCACGGTGCACAGAACAACTCCATGGGTTTCCAAGCCTTTGCGCGTGCCACCGGTTTCCAGCGTTACTATGGCAGGACGGAATACAATGAAGACCCGCGTTTTCATGGCGATGACGACTTCGACGGTACGTGGGCCATCTGGGACGAGGAGTTCCTGCAGTTCTTTGCCTTGCAGATGAGTGCCATGCAGCAGCCCTTTATGACGGCCGTGTTCACGGCCTCGTCGCATACGCCTTTCGACCTGCCCGAACGCTATAAGGACGTGTTCCCCAAAGGCGAGAAAGAGATACAGGAGGCTATTGCCTATACCGACCATGCCCTGCGTCTGTTTTTCGAGAAAGCCAGCCATGAGCCATGGTATAAAAACACCCTCTTCGTCATCACGGCCGACCATTGCAGCACGCATATCGACCCCTTCTACATGACGTCGCTGGGCTATTTCAACGTTCCCATCATCTTCTATGCACCAGGCGACAGCACCTTGCATGGTTATGACATGCAGCGCGTAGTAGAACAGACTGACATCATGCCCACGGTGCTGTCGTATCTGCATTACGACAAGCCCTATCTGGCCTTTGGTAAGGATATGCTGCACACGCCAGCAGAAGAGACCCACGCCCTGCACTGGGTGCCCGAGAGCAGCGGCTATGAGTTTGTGAAGGGACCGTATGCCCTGGAGTTCGACGGTCAGGAAGTGACGGCGGCCTACTGCTACCGCACCGACTCTGTGTTTGCGCATGATGTGTTGCACACCATGCCTGCCGATACGCTGGACATGATGACCCGTCAGATGAAGTCCATCATCCAGCAGTATATGAAACGTATGAACAACGACCAGTTGGTGGTGGAGAAATGAGAAATGAGAAATGAGAAATAAAAGATGAAAGAATTTATGTATGTACTGAGGCGCTTTGTGCCTCCCTATAAGAAATACCTGGCCCTGTCGGTGTTGTTCAACATCCTCTCGGCCGTGCTCAACATCTTCTCGTTTGCCGCGCTGATACCTATCCTGCAGATTCTGTTCCAGACAGGCGAGGCAGAGCAGGCCACCAGTGTGATGGCATGGGACTGGAGCAACGTGCAGGGCGTGCTGATGAACAACCTGAACTACTATGTCAACGGACTGATTGCCGACTACGGCCCTACTACCACCCTGCTGCTGATAGGGCTGTTTCTGACCGTTACCACCATGCTGAAGACAGGTTCTTATTTCCTGACATCGGCCTGTATCGTGCCCATCCGAACGGGTGTGGTGCGCGACATCCGCAACCAGTTGTACCAGAAAATCACAGCACTACCACTGGGTTTCTTCTCCGAAGAGCGCAAAGGCGACATCATTGCCCGCATGAGCGGCGATGTGCAGGAGGTGGAAAACTCCATCATGTCGTCTATCGAGATGCTGTTCAAAAATCCCATCCTCATCATCGCCTATTTCTCCACCATGCTGTTCGTGTCGTGGCAACTCACCCTGTTTACCCTGATCATCGTGCCTATCATGGGCTGGATCATGGGATTGGTAGGACGTAAGTTGAAGCAGGCATCGGCCAAGGCGCAGAGCCTATGGAGTGACACGATGAGCCAGGTGGAGGAGACACTGGGCGGCCTGCGCATCATCAAGGCCTTCTGTGCCGAGGAGAAGATGAACCGGCGTTTCGACCAGATCAACTCTTCCTATCGCACACATCTGATGAAAGTGAATATCCGTCAGTCGTCGGCCCATCCCATGAGTGAGTTTCTGGGCACGGTGATGATTGTCATCGTGCTTTGGTTCGGTGGCATGCTGGTGCTCAATAACCAGGCTATCACGGGTCCGACGTTCATCTACTACATGGTGATCCTCTACTCCATCATCAACCCGCTGAAGGAATTCTCGAAAGCCAGTTACAACATCCCCAAGGGTCTGGCCTCGATGGAGCGTATCGACAAGATCCTCCTGGCCGAGAACACCATCAAGGAGGTGCCCAACCCCAAGCATATCGCCTCGTTTGAGCACCAGATAGAGTTCCGCCATGTGTGGTTCGGGTATAGAGAAGCCCCCCTTTCGTCCCCCGAGGGGAACACGACAGTCACTAAAGAAGCCCCCTCGGGAGCCGTAGGGGGGGCTGTCAACTGGGTGTTGAAGGACATCAAACTGGTGATTCCCAAGGGAAAGACCATCGCACTGGTAGGACAGAGTGGCGGCGGCATGTCCACGCTGGTGGACCTGATACCCCGTTATTACGATGTGCAGAAAGGTGAGGTGCTTATCGATGGCATCAACGTGAAGGATCTGGGCATCCACGACCTGCGACAGTTGATAGGCAACGTCAACCAGGAGGCCATCCTGTTTAACGACACCTTCAGGAACAACATCGCCTTCGGCGTGGAGAGTGCTACCCAGAAGCAGGTAGAGGAAGCCGCCCGCATTGCCAATGCCTACGACTTCATCATGCAGTCGGAACATCAGTTTGAGACAAATATCGGTGACCGTGGCGGACGACTGTCGGGCGGCCAGCGCCAGCGCGTCAGCATTGCCCGTGCCATCCTGAAGAACCCGCCCATCCTGATTCTCGACGAGGCCACCTCGGCACTCGACACCGAGAGCGAGCGACTGGTGCAGGATGCCCTGGAGCGCCTGATGAAGACGCGCACCACCGTGGCCATTGCCCACCGCCTTTCGACCATCAAGAATGCTGACGAGATATGCGTATTGCACGAAGGACAGATAGTGGAACGAGGCACTCACGACGAACTGCTGGGCATCAATGGCTATTACAAGAAACTGAACGACATGCAAAGCCTTTAGAAGTGAAGAGTGAAGAGTGAAGAGGGAAGAGTGAAGGGTGAAGAGTGAAGGGTGAAGAGTGAAGAATTTGCTACCGCTGCAGAGTGAAAGGACGATTATTATATCTGATTAGGTTTTACCTGCTGACAGTGCTGGTGTTCATGGCCGCCAAATGGGCGTTCATGCTCTGCAACCATGCAGAGGGGACGTTTGACTTGGGCGACATGTTCGCCGTGCTATGGCATGGACTCACGCTCGACCTGTCAACAGCCCTCTATGTCCTCATCCTGCCATTCCTGGTTACTATGGCAAGCATCTGGGTGACACTGCCCAGATGGCTGATGAAGCCCTACTATGCCGTGATAGCCCTGGCCTTTGCCCTGGCCTTTGTTGTCGATACCAGCATGTATCCCTTCTGGCATTTCAAACTGAATGGCTCGTGGCTGCAGTATCTGGAGTCGCCGACAGAGGCGATGGCCAGCGTCACGACAGGCTATCTGATAGTGCGGACACTCATCGTCATCGTTACTGCCCTGCTGCTCTTCCTGGCCTATAACAGGATAGCCGGCATGCCCGCTTTTTCACGTGGCAACTGGAAGGAACAAATGCTCTATATCGTTATGATACCCCTGATGGTGATTGGCATCCGCGGCGGGTTAAGACAGTCAACAACGAATATCGGTCAGGTGTACTTTTCGCAGAATCAGTTCCTGAACCATTCGGCTGTAAATCCGTTGTTCAGTTTCCTGGCCTCTTTGACGTTATCCTTGGACGATCTCACCCAGTATCAGTTCTACGACATGGAGGAGTGCGAGGCAATGACACAAGGAGTATATACCACAGAAAGCCTGCATGGTGACACCCTGCTTACTACCGAGAATCCTAATATCCTGATCATCCTTCTGGAGAGCGCAGGAGAGCAGTTCGCCGCCTCGATGCCTCATCTGCAGGAAATGAAGAAAGAGGGCATCTGTTTCAGCCGATGCTATGCCAACTCATGGCGTACCGACCGTGGCACACTCTGTACGCTGAGCGGCTACCCGTCGTTTCCAACCATCTCGGTGATGAAGATTCCGGAGAAGAGCCGCACCATGCCAAGTATTGCTTTGACCCTGAAACAGCGGGGCTATAAAAGCAGTTATCTGTATGGAGGCGACATCAACTTCACCAACATGCGGTCGTATCTCATCGCTACCGGCTGGGAACAGATCAAGAGCATGGAGGATTATACGCTGAAGGAGCAGCACACCAATGAGTGGGGCGTGCGTGATGACATCACCTTTGCCACTGTCTATCAAGACATCACGGAGGCCGATGCAGAAAAGCATTATCTTTGGGGCTATAGCACACTCTCCAGCCACGAGCCATGGGACGTTCCAACCAAGAAACTGGACGACGAGGTGGAGAATGCCTTCTGCTATTTGGACGACTGCCTGTACGACTTTGTCAGCCGGCTGAAACAGACACCGCAATGGGACAACCTGCTCATTGTGATGCTGGCCGACCATGGCATCATTCATGGAGACATTGACCAGACGACACCCTTGCAGAAAAACCATATCCCCATGCTATGGCTGGGTGGTGCCATCCGCCAGCCACGCACCATCAATGTGCTCTGCAACCAGAGCGACCTGCCCGCCACGCTGCTGGGCCAGTTGCACCTTGCCCACGACGAGTTTACCTTCAGTCGCGACGTGCTCTCGGCAACCTATACCGCTCCTACCGTTGTACATAATTATAATAATGTACAGTGGATATGCGACTCCACCGGCCATGTGCTCTATGATTTCGACCTGCAGCGGCTTATCATCAATGAGAGCCGCGATGCAGAACGCTTGGAGCGTCTTGACAAGGCAATGATACAGTTGACAGCAGAAGACTTGATGGAGAGGTGAGAAGGGAGAAAGGAGAAGTGAGAAGGGAGAAGTTTAGGAAGATAATTAAGAATTGATATAAATGGGTGTAAATTGATGTGAATTGATATGAATTGATATGAAGAAGATAACATACAGATTGGTTTATGGCATAGCCTACGGCATCTCGCTCCTACCCTTTGGAGTGCTCTACCTCCTGTCCGATTTCTTGTTTCTGATTGTCTACTATATAGTGGGATACAGGCGAAAGGTGGTTGTGAAAAACCTGAAGGCATCATTTCCAGAGAAGTCGGAACAGGAACAGAAGGCTATTGAACGGCAGTTCTATCACTGGTTCTGCGACTATATCGTGGAGACCATCAAACTGCTGAGTATCTCTAACGACAAACTGCTCCGGCACATCGAGTTCCGGGGCGTGGAGGAAATTGAGAAAGCATTTGCCCGCGGGCAGAACTGCTCGGCCCTCCTGGGGCATTACTGCAACTGGGAATGGCTGTCAGCCACCGGACTGGCCTTTAAGCGCTACCCACAGGCCGTCATGGGACTTATATATCACCCACTTTATAGCGAGGTCTTCGATCAGTTGTTCGTCAAGTTGCGCTCCACCCATGGCGGCGTTTGCGTGCCAAAGAAAGACATCCTGCGCTATCTGGTGACCTATAAGCGTGAGGACCGCCGCACGCTGTTCGGCTATATCTCCGACCAGGCCCCCTGGTGGACGAATATCCACCTGTGGCTGGACTTCATGAACCAAGAGACACCCGTCTTCACCGGTGGTGAGCGCATCATGCGGAAGATGAACGAAACCGTGTTCTACCTTGACATGGAGCGCCCTTGCAGGGGGAAATACATCTGTACCTTCCGGCTGATGGCTCCCGAGGCTGCGAAGACCGAGGAGTACGACCTCACCAAGCAGTTCTTCAAGATGTTAGAACAGTCTATCCGCCGTCAACCGCCGTTCTACCTGTGGACTCACGACCGCTGGAAGCGCACGCATGCCGAGTTCGACAAGCGTTATGAGGTCATCGATGGGAGAATCTATGAAAGAAAAGACAAATAGTCAATCCTATTGTTTTAATGCCAACAGTGAAGCAGTGATGATACAATTCCTGGATCTGAAAAAGGTTACACAACTAAACGAGCATGAGATACACGAGGCTGTGACACGCGTGGTTCAGTCTGGCTGGTATCTCCAGGGACTTGAGAACCAACGTTTTGAAGCCGACTATGCCGCCTTTATAGGCAGCAAGTATTGCGTGGGATGCGGCAACGGACTCGATGCCTTGATATGGATATACAGGGCATACATCGAACTGGGCGTGATGCAGCCCGGCGACGAGGTTATCGTGCCGGCCAACACCTATATAGCCTCTATCCTGGCCCTGACGGAAAACGGGCTGGTGCCTGTATTGGCAGAGCCACACTATGACACGCTGGAACTGGACGACTCCCGCATAGAGCCGCTTATCACACCCAAGACGCGCTCTATCCTGTTGGTGCACCTCTACGGCCGCTGCGCCTATACGGAAGAGATAGAGCGTTTGTGCCGGAAATATCACCTGAAACTGGTTGAGGACAACGCACAGGCTCATGGCTGCCGCTATACCGACGGTCGCAGGACGGGCTCACTGGGCGATGCTGCCGGACATAGTTTCTATCCAGGTAAGAATCTGGGGGCACTGGGCGACGGCGGTGCAGTGACTTGCAACGACCCGCAACTGGCCGACAGCGTGCGTGCCCTAGCCAACTATGGCAGTCAGCGCAAGTATGTCTTTAAGTACACGGGCCGTAACAGTCGTTTGGACGAGATACAGGCCGCTGTGCTCAACGTGAAACTGAAACACCTTGATGAATATAACCGTACACGTCAGGCTATTGCAAAGACCTACTATGAAGGCATCAACAATCCGCTGATCACACTGCCTGCACGCCTGGACGATCATCAGAACGTGTATCATCTCTTCCCCGTGTTTTGCGAGCGGAGGGATGCCTTTCAGGAATATCTGAAGCAGAACGGCATTCAGACGCTCATTCATTATCCCATTCCCCCTCACAAACAGGAGTGCTATCGGCAGTGGAACCATCTGTCGCTTCCCATCACGGAAAAGATACACAAAGAGGAACTAAGCCTGCCCATAGGACCGGCCATGACGCAGGACGAGGCCCGCGAGGTGGTGAGAGTGGTCAACGCTTTTGCGGTTGGCGGGTAACCGTCAATGGAACATATATTTGTATTTCTGAGTGAGGTGCAGTATAACGTCGTTAGAGTAAACCAGCACCTTCCATCGTAGAGGGAACTTATAGTGCAGCGGGTCCTTCCTCCAATGGTGAATGTAATTATAGGAAGAAAACATGAACTTCTTCCTGTTGGCCACCTCGTTGTAGATCTCTGGACACAAAGCCTTCAAGCGGTCGTCAAGTTCTTTCATCTCATCGTTTGTCAGACTGTTGTACATGATGCCGAACTTCAGCGTGTTGCCCTCGTTTTGAATCAGTTGGTCTTCCATGAAAGAATAGGCTCCTGGCGATAGCCTGTCCTTTACCTGTTGCCAGATGTCGAGTTTGTGGTTGGCTATCTTCAGGTAGTGGGCTGCATGCTTGCGCATCACATAGCGATCCATCGACTGCCCCTCGCGCCCCAAACGGTAGCAATACACCGTCTTATCCAGGAAACTGACGGTCTTCACGACCTGCATGGGCGTGAAACGCCACACATCATCGGTATAGAGGACACCCTCTGGCTGGAAATAGTTAATATCCCTAAGCAGTTGGGTGCGGTAGGTCATATAATGCATGGCGATGCCCTTGAACTGGCCATTAAGGCCTATTTCGTCAATACCAAACGTCTTGCCATGGAAATCAGAGTAGGAGCCCCGCTTATAGATTTTGCCCTTGATAGTAACCCTCATCACGTCTGTCACCACAAGGTCGTCGGAACAGTGATGGAGATAGGTGAGATAATCGTCTAGATCTGGGGTATTGAAGAAGTCATCGCTGTCCAGAATTTTCACATACTTACCTGTTGCTATCTTCAATCCGCTGTTGACGCACGACCCGTAGTGCCCGTTGCTTTTGTCTATGACCCTGAACAAGGTGGGATATTGCTGGGCAAACTGGTGGGCAATGGCAGAGGAAGAGTCGGTGCTGCCGTCATTGACGACAATGACCTCCAGCAGTTCCTTGCTCTTCTCGGTTATCATTGATGCCAGGCATTCGCCTAAATATTGCTCCATGTTAAAGGTAGGAACAATGACTGTTAACACTTTTTCCATAGGTTTCTCGGTGAGTGTTAATATTGGTCTAAACCCTTGTCGGCTCTTGTCTTCCGCAAGCGTTCCGTCTCCTCGCGGATGCTGATATTGGCCTTGTGGGTCTCGTAGTTCTCGGCGGCCTTAGGGTGATACAAGTGTACGCAGGGAGCCAGCCCCTTGATGTTCTTGCGTTTCACGCCTATATGGTAGAGGCGGTCCACCAGTTCGGTGTCTTCGCAACCCCAGCCCGTGATACGCTCCTCGAAGCCATTGACAGCCACAAGATCCGATTTCCAGAACGACATGTTGCAACCCCTGATCTTGTCTATGCCTGTGGCACCCTTGGCCAGGCGGTGCAGCCAGGGCATGCGCAGCATCACCAACGGACGCCTGAGGCCTGGCGTAAAGACCGTGATGCGGGGGTCGAGAGAAGCACAATGTCTGCGTGTGGCCTCCTCCGAGAGCCGGGCACGGCTGCCGTTGATGAAATAGCCCCGTTCGCGTGCCAGCACATGATCGCCCACAAACGATGGCCCCAGCACGATGTCGCCGTCGATAACAATAATGTAATCGCCCTTGGCCTTGGCAATAGCCACATTACGCGACATAGACAGGCGGAAGCCCTCGTCGGGAATCCAGGAGTGAACGAGGGGGACAGGGAAGAGCGTCTGGTAGCGTTCTATCAGTTCCCTTGTCTCGGCGGCAGAGCCGTCGTCGGCCACAATGACCTCGGCAGGCAGGGTGTGCTGCCTTAACACACTCTTGAGTACCATCTCAAGAAAGACGGGCTTGTTGTATGTGGTGATAATCAGCGTGGTGTCGCCGGCTCTGTTCTGTCTCATTCTTGTCTTGTTTTTCTGTATGCTACATATATTTATTGCAAAGGTAAACATAAAATATGAGAAAAAAGGTGTTTTCAATGTTTTTTTCAGTATTATTTTGTATCTTTGCATCAAAAATGTGTGCAAGAGGTAGCAAAAGCCTATGAAACTCATTGTCAGTCCTGAATATCAGAGCCTCAGCGAATGGCTGGCGCAGGTGCCTCGGTTGTTTGACGACAATCAGGGTGAACTGCTGTATAAGGGGCGCAATCAGATCAGGTTGTTTGTGGTTGGCGACAAGAAGAAAGTGGTGGTGAAGCGCTACAAGAGACACGACATCATCAAGACGCTGGCCTATACCTTCTTCAGGAAGAACAAGGCCCGACGCTCGTATGAGAATGCCGTAAGCCTCACGCAGCGCGGCTTCCATACCCCACAGGCGGTGGCCTATATGGAATGTACTACGGCAGGGCTGATGACACAGGTCTATTATGTCTGCGCCTATACCGACAGCGAGCCCATCCGCCCGCGCCTCATCGAGCAGGAGCCTTTCGACGAGGCTTTGGCCGTGGCCTACGCCCGCTATGTGGCCCGTCTGCATGAAGCGGGCGTGCTGCACCGCGACCTGAACCCCACGAATGTGCTGTTCAGGCATGAGCACGGCGGATACGATTTTGAACTCATCGACATCAACCGCATGCAGTTCTTCGACAGCCCCGTGCCCAAGGCAGCATGTATGGAGAACCTGACGCTCTTCTATTGGCTCACCCCTGCCTACCGCTTTATTCTCAACGAATATGCGCGTCAGCGCGGCTGGACGGAAGCCGATATTGCCGAGGCCATCCGCGTAAAGGAACGTCATGACAGACGATGGGTGCGCCGGAAAAAGATAACGCATCCGTTTAGGAAGTGAGAGGTGAGGGGTGAGAGGTGAGAGGTGAGGGGTGAGAGGTTAGAAAAATTCTAGTGCAATGAAATATTATATTGAAGTAGGTACTGTAAACAAGGCCAAGCAAGATATCGACGAGATATGCCGCAGGGAAGGATTTACGAATCTGACCCACCGTAACTTTGGCAATGGCGGCGTAGGCCGCTTCCTGACAAAGTTGGTCAGCGTGACCAGCATCTTGTGGTGTATGAAGAAGGGCGACATGCTTTTCCTGCAATACCCCATGAAGAAGTTCTATTATATGGCCTGTGTATTGGCAAAGATGAAAGGCGCCAAGGTTGTGACGGTTATTCACGACCTTGGCGCCTTTCGTCGTCATAAACTGACACCCGAGCAGGAAAACAGCCGACTCTCGAAGACTGTTTTCCTCATTGTCCACAACCCCACCATGCGCGACTACCTGATAGAGCACGGCTATAAGGGCGGCATCCACTGTCTGCAGATCTTCGACTATCTGGCTCCCTGTCAGCCTGCCGACTATGCTGCGCCCCACCAGCCATGGCGTATCGTCTATGCCGGCAACCTGGCACGATGGCGCAATGAGTTCCTGTATCATATCGAAGCAGTGATGAAGGGTTGGCAGATGGTTCTCTATGGCAAAGGCTTCGAGATGCCCGCCTCTCCCACCCCACCCCTCACCTCTCACCCCTCAGACCAAACCTCTCGCCCCTCACCGCTCACCCCTCACCCCTCATCCCTCACCTACCGCGGCTTTATCGCCAGCGACGATTTCATTGCCCATGCAGAGGCCGACTTCGGTCTGGTGTGGGACGGCGACTCCATGGATGAGTGTACCGGCGACTGGGGAGAATACCTGCGTATCAACGACCCGCACAAGACCTCCTTCTACCTGCGTGCCGCCATCCCTGTCATCGTATGGAAGGAGGCCGCCATGTCACCGTTTATAGAGGAGCAGAAATTAGGCATCAGCGTTGGCTCGCTGTCAGAGATCGGCGAGCGTATTGCCGCCCTTTCTCCCGCCGACTATCAAGTGCTGAAGCAGAACGCCCTCGCCATGAGTCAGCGCCTGAACGAAGGCTATTATATTAAAGAAGGTATGAAAGCAGCCGACGATTATTTGAACAGCCATGTATAAGATACGATTCATGCCCTATCGCGAGGGTCTGGCCACCATCATGCACCGCCAGACGCCAGGCCATAACCTCCGTTCACAGGACGGACGCTATGAGTTCTGTCTGGACGACTCGATGGAGGAAGCCGACTTCTGGGTAGTGCAGGGTAAGGGTGTGCGTGAAGTACAGACCTGCCGCGTGGCACCTGAGAACACTATCCTGCTCACCACCGAGCCACGTTCCGTGCTGGTATATCCGCAGCGATATATCGACCAGTTCGCACTGGTGGTCAGTTGTCAGCAGCAGATGCACCACCGTAACATCAACTACGGGCCTGCCATCCTTCCCTGGTTCGTGGGCTATAAGCCGGCACCGCCGTCATCACCCGTCCCTTATACCTTCTCGCAGGACTATGACTCATTGAGCAAGGCGTCCGGACCGATGGAAAAGACACGCCTCATCTCTGTCATCACCAGCAACAAGGCCTTTTCCCGCGGCCATCTGGACCGTATCAGGTTCGTTGAGAAACTGAAGACTCATTTCGGCAGCCAGATAGACGTCTTCGGCCGTGGCTTCCGTCCGTTCGACGACAAATGGGATGTGCTGCGTCCGTATAAGTATCATATTGCCATCGAGAACTCCTCCGAGCCTTATTACTGGACTGAGAAAATCAGCGACTGCTACCTCACGGGCACCTTCCCCATCTACCATGGCTGTACCAACCTGGCCGACTATTTCAGCAGCGAAGCCTTTGTGCCTATAGACATCCGCAAGCCCGAGGAGGCTATCAGCACGATAGAGAAGGTTATCAAGGCGCAGCGTTATGAGCAGTCCGTGGCTGTCCTCGACGAGATGAAACGCCGCGTGCTGGGCGAGTATAATATGTTTGAGTACACTGCACGGCTCTGCGACCAGATGAATCCCGATGCACCTAAGCAGCAAGTAACCATCAAGCCCTGCCGCTCCG
The DNA here is from genome assembly GCA_017455845.1 of Prevotella sp. Taxonomy (GTDB): domain Bacteria; phylum Bacteroidota; class Bacteroidia; order Bacteroidales; family Bacteroidaceae; genus Prevotella. The sequence continues at coordinate 27,976 of JAFSYY010000024.1, forward strand.
GCCTCGACTGGCACAACTTCATCAACTATACCTTCTGCCAGAACTATTACAAACTACGCACGAAAATGCATTTCATGAGATATGGCAACCAACTACAGTCCAAATGAGCAGACAAAAGAGGTGCAGGCCCGTCTGCTGGAAATACTGAAAGTCATAGACCGCGTGTGCCAGGAGCACGGACTGACGTATTACCTGCTGTGCGGCACCATGCTCGGTGCCGTGCGTCACGGCGGCTTTATTCCCTGGGACGATGATGCCGACGTAGGTATGCCCCGCAAGGATTACGAGACGCTGCTGGCCCATGCCCATGAGTGGATGCCAGAGGGTTATGAACTGGTGAGCGGCGACCGCAACCCCCGCTACCCTTATTTCTTTGCACGTATTCAGGATGCCCGCACCACCTATATCCTGCGCCGACAGTTTGACTTCGTGGGCGGCCTGCCCGTAGACGTCTATCCTCTTGACGGCATGACCGCCAGTGCGTGGAAGCACCGGTGGCACTACCTGCGCCTGAGCATTGCCAAGAAACTCTTGTATTTCTGCCTGGTGGATCCCTATAAGCATGGCCACGGCCTGCGCAGCCTCCTGCCCAGGACCGTGCGCACCCTGTTCTCGCCGGCCTCGCTCCATCGCCGTATTCAGCATATACTCCGTGAATACAGCCATGCAGGCACCTCGTTGCTGGCCGACCATGACTACAAGCCCCGCAAAGGCGTGATGCCCGTAGCCTTCTATGGCAAGCCGCAGCGTGTCAGGTTCGAGGATACCGAACTCAACGGCGTGGCCCGCCCCGACGACTATCTGCGGCAACTCTACGGCAACTACATGGAGATGCCCAAGGACCTTCCGCCCCAGAACTACCGCTACCTCGACCTCAACAAGCCTTGGCGTCTTTCTGTCTGATCTCCACACGGCGTATCTTGCCGCTGATGGTCTTGGGCAGTTCGTCGACAAACTCTACGATGCGGGGGTATTTATAGGGTGCCGTCTCTTTCTTGACGTGCTGCTGCAACTCCTTCACCAGGTCGTCGCCAGCCTTCGACTTCCATTCCTTGCCAAGTACCACGGTGGCTTTCACCACCATGCCACGGATATCGTCAGGCACGCCGGTGATGGCACACTCCACCACGGCGGGATGGGTCATCAGGGCCGATTCCACCTCGAAGGGACCGATGCGATAGCCGCTCGACTTGATGACATCGTCGATGCGGCCCTCAAACCAGTAGTAGCCGTCCTCGTCGCGCCAGGCCATGTCGCCCGTATGATAGACACCGTCGTGCCAGGCCTCGCGCGTCTTCTCCTCGTCGCGATAGTAGCCCTTGAAAAGTCCTACGGGCTTCCTATCGCCTACACGTATCACTATCTCACCCTTTTCACCGTCTTCGCAGGAAGTTCCGTCGGCACGCAGCAGGTCGATGTCGTACTGGGCGTTGGGGATGCCCATGCTGCCGGGCTTTGGTGTCATCCAGGGGAAGGTGCCGAGAGACATCGTGGTCTCGGTCTGGCCAAAGCCCTCCATGATGTTGAGGCCAATCAGTTCCTTGAGTTTATCGAAGACGGCGGGGTTCAGTGCCTCGCCGGCGGTGCAGCAGTATTGCAGCGACGAGAGGTCGTACTTCGACAAGTCCTCGCGAATCATGAAGCGGTAGATGGTAGGCGGTGCACAGAACGAGGTCACGCGGTATTTCTCCATCTGGCGCAGCAGCGTGTCAGCGTTGAACTTCTCGTGGTCGAAGACGAAGACCGTAGCCCCGGCGAACCACTGTCCGTAGAACTTACCCCAGACGGCCTTGCCCCAGCCGGTGTCTGCCACGGTGAGATGGAGGCTGCCTTCATGCAGGTTGTGCCAGAACACGCCAGTGGTCAGATGCCCCATGGCATAGAGGAAGTCATGAGCCACCATCTTCGGCTCGCCACTGGTGCCTGAAGTAAAGTACATCAGCATCGTGTCCTCGTTGTTGTTGACGAAGGCGGGGCGTACGAACTTCGGAGCCTGCTGCCACTCGCTCTGCCAGTCGTGGAAGAGGCCCTCCCCCTGCCCCTCCCTGTGAGGGCGGGGAGTAGATAGACCTACCGTCTCTTCGTACTGGGAGTAATTGCTCCCCTCCCTCACAGGGAGGGGTAAGGGGGTGGGTCTGACGGTGATATACACTTTCACCGTAGGACTTTCCGGCATCGCCAGTTTGATTTGTTCCGTCACGTAGGGGTCGTCCACACAGATGATAGCCTTCACGCTGGCACGTGTGTTACGATACACAATGTCGTGCTTGGTCAGCATGTGGGTGGCAGGGATGACCACAGCACCCAGTTTATGCAGGGCCAGCATGACGATCCACCACTCGTAGCGGCGCTTCAGGATGAGCATCACGGGGTCGCCCTTGCCTATGCCAAGGCTCTGCAGATACGAGGCGGCCTGGTCGCTCTGCTCCTTCAGTTGCTTGAAGGTGGCCCGTATCTCCACGCCCTGGTCGTTAGTCCAGAGCAGTGCCAGTTTCTCCGGAGCCTCCTCTGCCCATGCGTCCATCACGTCGTAGGCAAAGTTGAAGTGCTCGGGGATGATAAACTCCAGGTTCTTATTGTAATCCTCAACAGACTCGAAATGTGTCTGCTTCAAAAATCTTTCTACCATTTTCTTCTTTTCGATATCTCGATATATCGTTATTACGAAACTATTCTACTGTAAAGGCGAGGAATTTCACGGCCTTGTCGCCAATGGCGAGCATGCCGTGGGGCTTGGCAGAGTCGAAATAGATGCTGTCGCCCTCCTCCAGCACGATGGTCTTGCCGCCGATATACAGTTCCATCTTTCCCTCCAGCACGAGGTTGAACTCCTGGCCGGGATGACTGTTCTTATAGATGGTATGTGCATCGGGCTTCGGTTCTACGGTGACGATAAACACGTCGGCCTTATGGTTCACGAAGCCGCCCACGAGCGACTGGTACTTGTATGCCTTCGTCCGCTCGATGGACATGCCCTGCCCCTTGCGCACCACGAAGTACGACTTCATGTGTGGCGACTCGGCGAAGATAAGTTCCTCTGTCGACACACCATACTTATGTGCTATCTTCATCAGGTTGGAGATGGTGATGTCCAACTCGCCTTTTTCTATCTTCTCGTATTTCTCCGTATCGATGCCGATGGTCTCTGCCATCTCGCTCACGGGGATGTCGAGCACGTCGCGCAGTCCACGCAAGCGCTCACCAATCTGTTTCAGTTGTTCGTCCATAATTCTAAGCCCTTAACTCTTAACTCTTAACTCTTAACTTACTTCGCTCCCGCTTTCAGCCCTCGGATAACGGCCGAGGTGAAGCCGGCATGCTCCATCTCGTTCAGACCTTTGATGGTCACGCCACCAGGCGTCGTCACCAGGTCGATGGCAGCCTCGGGGTGCAGTCCGCTGGCTTCCAGCAGTTTCACGGCGCCCAGCATGGTCTGCATCACGATGTCCTTGGCTTGGTCGGCCTTGAAGCCCAGTTCCACACCACCCTCAGAGGCTGCACGGATATATCGCATGGCATAGGCAATGCCGCACGAGGCAAGGGTAGTACCTGCTGCCAGGTGTGCCTCGTCAGTGATCAGCGTGTTGCCCATACTGTCGAAGATGGCCTTCACCGTTTCTGTTTGTTGCTGTGCCTCGGCGCCACACGGAACGAGGAACGACATTGAAGCCAACTGGGCGATGGCGATATTGGGTATGCAGAGGAATAGCGGGGGGCACTGTGTGCCCAGCCATTCCTGGATGCTTGTCGACCGGATGCCAGCAGCAATCACGATGAGGATCTGCCTCTCCGGATTCAGGGCGTCCTTAATACCTTTCAATACTTGCTCCACCAACCAAGGTTTGACCACCACCATGACGACGTCAGCCTCTTTGGCAGCCTGGGCGTTGTCTGTCGTGGTACGGATGCCTTGCTCAGAGAATTTCTTGAGTACGACCTCGCTGGGGTCGCTCACGATGATGTCTTTATGGTCAAAGCAGGTGGCTTTCATCATGCCCTCTACTGTGGCGCCGCCCATGGCGCCAGCACCTATCACTGTTATTTTCATTTTGTTTTTTCGAGATTTCGGCATTTCGAGATTTCGGCATTTCGAGATTTCGATTATCCCTCACAACGCTGCCTGCAGCCGCTTGACGAACTCATCGGCCAGTTCTTTGGTGAAGGTCAATGGCGGCAACAGGCGGAGGACATTCTCGCCCGAACAGCCCGTAAAGACATGCTGCTCATAGACCAGACGCTCGCGCACAGGCTTCTGCGGCGTATAGAGTTCGATGCCGATCATCAGGCCGCGACCGCGCACCTCTTTAATTTTATCATTATTTAATTTTTTAATTTTATCCATCAGGTAGTCGCCCACCTCACGGGCGTTCTCCACCAGGTTCTCCTGCTCCATCACGTCGAGCACCGACAGGGCGGCGGTGCAGGCCAGATGGTTGCCGCCGAAGGTGGTGCCCAGTTGTCCATAGACCGCCTTGAACTCCGGCGAGATCAGCACCGCACTCATGGGGAAGCCGTTGCCGATGCCCTTCGCCACGGTGATGATGTCGGGCTTGATGCCCAGCCACTGGTGGGCGAAGAATTTTCCGCTGCGGCCGTAGCCACACTGTATCTCGTCGCAGATGAGCACGGCGCCGTAGCGCTTGCAGGCGTAGGCCAGTTTCTGTGCAAACTCGGGCGTAGCCATCTGTATGCCGCCCACGCCCTGTATGCACTCCAGGATGACGGCGGCGATGCCCTCACGCGTCAGTTCGCGCACCCACGGCTCTATGTCGTTCAACGGCAGGAAGCGCACGTGGTGGTTGTCGTTGATGGGTGCCACGATCTTCGGGTTGTTGGTCACCTCGACGGCCAGGCTGGTACGGCCGTGGAACGCCTTCTCGCACGACAGCACGCGCACGTAGCCCGTCTTGAACGATGCCAGTTTCAGGGCGTTCTCGTTGGCCTCGGCACCGCTGTTCACCAGAAACAACTGGTAGTCCTCGTAGCCGCTGGCCTTGCCCAGCCGTTCGGCCAGTTGCTGCTGCAACTTGTTCTGTACGGAGTTGGAGTAGAACCCCAGCGTCTGCATCTGCTCGCTCATCTTCTCCACATAGTGCGGATGGCAGTGGCCGATGCTGATGACGGCATGGCCGCCATAGAGGTCGAGGTACTCCTGACCTTTGTCGTCCCACACTTTACAGTCTTTGCCCTTCACGATGTTGATGTTGAAGAGCGGGTAAACGTCGAATAGTTTCATAATTACTTATTCTTAATCGCCGAAAGCGACAATTCTTAATTCTTAATTCTATATTCTATATTCAGAAGGCACTGGCTTTCAGCCGCAGACCGGCGGTCTCGTCGATGCCAAACATCAGGTTCATGTTCTGGACAGCCTGCCCCACGGCACCCTTCAAGAGGTTGTCGATGCAGGAGGTGACGAGCAGTTTGTTATCGTATTTCTCGCAGTGCACCAGGGCCTTGTTGGTATTCACCACCTGCTTCAGGTCCAGGGGCTTGTCGCTGTAGTGCGTAAACGCGGCATCACGGTAGAAGTCCTTGTAAGCCTCGATGATGTCGTCGATGGGCGCGGGTGTCCTGACCACGGCTGTACAGAAGATGCCGCGGGCAAAGGGACCGCGATAGGGTATGAAGTCGATGCTGGCATCCAGATAGCCCTGCACCTGGCGGAGCGACTGGCGTATCTCTGCGACGTGCTGGTGCTGGAAAGGCTTGTAGATGCTCAGGTTGTCGGCACGCCAGGAGAAATGCGTGGTGGCACCGGGCTTCTGACCGGCACCCGTAGAGCCGGTGATGGCGTTGACGCTCACATCCTCCTTCAGCAGGTTCAGATAGGCAGCCGGCAGCAGGGCCAGTTGGATGGCGGTGGCAAAGCATCCGGGATTGGCTACATGCTGCGCCTTCCGTATCTCCTCGCGGTTGATCTCGGGCAAACCATAGACGAAGTCATAATTCTTGATGATTAATGCTTCATTCTTAACTCTGAAGTCCTGCGCCAGGTCGATCATCTTCACATGTTCAGGGATGGTGTGCTCCTTGAGGAAGGCCTCGCTCTTGCCATGGCCGAAGCAGAAGAACACCACATCGACATCCTCGAAGGGCATCTGGTCGGTGAACGTCAGGTCGCTATCGCCCACGAGTCCTTCGTGCACGTCGCTCACCATATTACCGGCATTGCTCTCGCTGTTGGCAAACACAATCTCGGCCTGCGGATGGTTCAGCAGCAACCGCAGCAGTTCGCCGCCCGTATAGCCGGCGGCCCCTAATATTCCAATCTTTATTCTTTCCATCTTCATTTTCAATCTTCAATCTCTTGCGCTGCAAAGGTAATTAAAAATTTGCGAAATGGAAAGATAATTTTCAAAAATATATCATTTTTGTTACAGAACAGGTATTTTTTTGAAATAAATCATCATTTTTTTGGTATTCATTATTTTTATTTGTACTTTTGTCACCTCTTATTAATATAACCATTTAATCATGACAAGACTATTTACTACAATGATTCTCATGGCCGCTGTACTTGCCAGTCAAGCAGCGAAGCCACGCTCTTCCCTGACAGTGTACGACACCCGCAAGCAGACCATCACCGGCTTTGGCGGCGCATGCTGCGACGGTGCCATGAAACCCTTCGGCAGCGACAACGCATGCGTGGGTAAACTTTACGGCGCAAAGTCGAAGATTGGACTGAACATCCTGCGTATGGAGATCTCGCCGAGTTTCACGGGCGACAACTGGGGCGACTACGACTGGAACGGCTCGCTGCCATCGGCCAAGACGGTGAAGAACCGCGGCGGCATCGTCTTTGGCACACCATGGTCGCCCCCAGGGGAATACAAGACCAACGGCACGGCGCAGGGCGGCAACGCCGAAGACCAGGGCTACCAAAAAGGTAAGTTGCGCGAGGACTGCTACGAGAAATTCTTCCCCTGGCTGAACACCTTCCTGAAATGGATGAAGGACCACGGCGTTGCCGTAGATGCCGTGTCCATACAGAACGAGCCCGACTGGTGGGTGAGTTATTCCGGCTGCCTCTATGACCCGGAGGACGAGGTGAAACTGGTCAAGAACTATGCCCACATGCTCGACCGCGAGACCTTTGCGGGCGTGCGCCTGATCAGCGGAGAGCCGCTGGGCTTCACACAGAACTATACCGACCCGCTCATGAAAGACCCCACATGCCGCGAGCAGATCGACATCGTGGCCGGACACCTCTATGGCCATGCACCCCTTATCTACATGAAGGAGGCAGCAAAACTACCACTGGAATACGGCAAGGAGGTATGGATGACGGAGCACTCGGTGACCGACAATATAGGTGAACGCCTGCCCACCTGGCACGAGAACCTCATCTTTGCCGAGGAACTCAACGAGTGTATGCTGGCTGGCTGCACGGGCTACATCTACTGGTACCTGCGTGCACACTGGGCCTTTGCTGGTACTGGCGAGTCGAAATATGGCTCGGCCAACAAAAAAGACGAACTGCTGCCCCGCGCCTTCGTGATGTCGCATTTCTCGAAGAATGTCACCGGCTCCACACGCCTGACCACCTCGCTCGACAAGACCACGGGCGAAGGCAACCCCTACGAGTTCTCGGCATATATCAAAGGCGACTCGCTCATCGTCATGGCTATTGACACACTCGACACCCCGCGCGACCTGAAAATCAAGTTGCCATACAAAGTGAAGAGCGGCACGCTATGGCAGTCGACGGGCAACGAGACAGAGAACCTCTGCCAGAAGTCGGACATCGACATCACCGAACCGACAGACGAGTTCCTCTTCGAGATGCCGGCACGCAGCCTGAACACCTATATATTTATGATCGACGACGGCGATGCGGCCATCAGCAACCTGCAGCCCGTCAGCGACGACACGAAGACTTACTTCGACCTGCAGGGCCGCCGTCTGCCGGAGCCACAAGGCATCTGCATAGAGCGGTCGGTCAACGGCACCTCCAGGAAGATTCAGGTCTGGAAGTGATAGCGAGGGGCAAGGTACGAGGTACGAGGTCAGTTTTAGGTTTTTATCTGTTTTTTTGGTTTTTATCTGTTTTTTTAAAGTGACGCTTTAGCGTAATCATATATACCGCTACGCGGTTACTTAGAAAAACAGATAAAAACCAGAAAAACAGATAAAAACCATTTTTTTGTGACCTACAGAAAAAACTATTGTAACGGCTGTCACCTTACCTATTGACCTAGGTCGACAAATCGATTGACCTAGGTCGACAAATCGGTTGACCTAGGTCGACAAATCGGTTGACCTAGGTCGGCAGATCGGTTGACCTGGGTCGGCAGATCGGTTGACCTAGGTCGACAACTTGGAAAGGAGCCTGTTTTGACTTGGAAAGGAGCCTGTTTTGACTTGGAAAGGAGCCCGCTTTGACTTGGAAAGGAGCCCGCTTTGACTTGGAAAGGAGCCTCCGTTGACCTGCATTTCTTTCTTCCTTTCACTGAACAAGTTAGTCACCCCACCCCTACCCCTCCCCTACATGGGAGGGGAGTGCCATGCGGCTTGCTTGCAGGCAGTAGCAGGGTTTTTAAAGTAGACTCAAAGATGTTGTCTTAAAAAATCGAAAGGTGTTTCTTAAAAGACAAAAGGTGTTTCTTAAAAGACAACAATGACAACAAAAACAACATTTTCGGTCTAAAGACCGATGTGGGTTAATATCAAAAAAAAGGCTGCACATTGCTGTGCAGCCCAAATTATTCAGTGCTTTTCTTTTTCGCTTACTTCACCACAACCTTCTTGCCGTTGACGATGTACAGACCCTTCTGGGCACTCATCACACGCTGGCCGGCCATGTTGTAGATGGTGGTCTCCTGAGCGGTGGCAGCATTGACGGTGCTAATGCCAACAGTGACTCCCTCTATCGAGATGGGCAGCAACTGGTTGGCAGTGGCACTCTTGGCCACGAGGATGGCTACGATGGTTACATCCTCCATCTTGGTGCCATTAGCCCAGTCGGCAATCTTGTGCAGTTGCTGGTTGGCGGTCTCTGTACCGTTGTTCACGTCGATGGTCTCCTCGCCGATGGTCAACTTGCCAGCCGTTGCGCTGGTCTCCTCGAGCGTTGCACCGGTGAGTTTCACCACGCGGTTCAGGTTCTCGGCGGTGTTCACGGCAGCGATGGTCGAGCCCTCAATGACGGTGTAGTCACTGATTTTTTCGGCATTAATCTCGCTATTCAGAGTGCCCTCGGCCTCCTTCATCTGCGTGTTGCCGCTGGCAACGCGCTTGATGGTGTAGATGGTGCCGTTGACCTTGGTGTTCTCACTCAGTTTGTCGTTCAGCGAGGTGTACTGAATCCAGCAGCCGCCGGTGGCATCCTGGATGAATACGGTGCTGTAGCCGTCGGCACTCTTGCCGATAACCTCTGCGTCGGTCAGTGTCACCTTGGCGTAGGTGCCGGCCTCAAGGGCGTTGAAGGCGGCGATGCTGGGGCACTCAACGTACTCTATGGCAGCGAGTTGCTCGGTGGTGGCAGAAACAGCCTCCAGCGTGACGACGGCGTTGGCCAAGTAACTGGTGCCGCCCTGCTGGAAGCGCACACCGTCGGCGTTGCCCGTCCAGGTCATGTCCTTGATAGTGCCGGAAGAAGCCGTGAAGTTATTGATGTTGCTGTTACCGGCAGCGGTGAACTCAATCTTCGTGATGGCCTTGCCCTCGGGAGCACGGAAGGTCAGCGTGGTGTACTCCTTGTAGGTGACGAGATTCTGTCCATGGTTTGCGTCCTTGTAGATGCGCGAAGGAGCGGAACCGGCAATAATCTGCAGGGTGGTGCCCTCAGCGGTGAAGGTTTCGTTGTAAATCCAACCCTTCGTGTCGGCCATGTTCTCACCTATGTTCTCGCGGATGTTCGGGTCAGCGAAGTTGAAGGTGACATCGGTAGTCTGTGCCTCGTACTTATAGTCGAATCCGAAGAAGCCGAGTTTCGAGCCGTCGCACCAGATCTTGTAGGTGCTGCCGGCCTTTACGTCGAAACTGAACGTGGTGTTGGCAGCGTCGGTGATGGTGATGCCGGCGTAGTCAGCCATGTCGGTGCCGTCCTCGTTGATGTGCATCTTCTTGCCACCGTTGAGGCGCACGCCGATAGTGATGGTGCCGTTGTATTTGGGAACGATGGTGTAGACGGTACCTGTTTCAGCACCTCCGTTCTCACCGTTACCGGCCGTCATGTATTCGAATCCGGCATAGTCTTCGTTAACGGCTGCGGAGGCTGCTCCGAAGTCTGCACCGCCCTCAACGCCGTAGGTGATAGTGGCATCGGTCAGGTCGACGGTAGTGCCGGCAGGGAAGGTGTCGCCTTCCTTCAGTGCATAGAACGGGGTAGCGATAATCCACTTGTAAGCCTTGCCATCAATGAAGGGAAGGTCTGCGGTCTTGCCCTCGTCGGTACCATTGTTGAACAGAATGTTGTTAGGTGCGTTGAAAGCCTTGACTGAGAAGGCGTATGCATCGTTGGTGGCAGATTTTTCGAGTTTTATGCCGGGCCATGGGCCTACAAATTCCTTTACAGCCGTTTCGCTGCTGGTCCAGGCGTATGCATAGATGTCAGTCCATTCGGCATCGGTGGTGAAGGTAGCAGTGTATTCGTTCAGGTTGTACTCATAAGCCTTACCGTCCTCAAAGGTCCAGTCGGGAGTCTGGTCGCCGGCGTTGTTGTGGAAGATGATGAACTTAGGAGCCTCCTCGGCCTGGATAGCCACGGTGTATACACCGTTCTCTGCAGTAAGCTGAGTTCCGGGCCACTCTCCGAGA
>JAFSYY010000025.1 GCA_017455845.1 Prevotella sp.
CCAGTATCTCGGTTATCGTCACCGGCTCGCCAAGGAGCACGGTGATAAGACCCTCCAGCACCTCCTTGTTAGCCTTGTCGCGAAGGATGCGCTTGATAGCCCAGTCGAAACGTACGTATTTGCTCTTTTCTGTCATCGTCAATAAGTATTATTTGCAACTGCAATGCAAAAATACGAATATTTCTGAAAATGGCAAAGAAAAAGGCAGAAAATTTGTATTTTTGTTTGACTAGGTAAATAACTCTGAAAAATTTTGAAATTAATTCTATTCAACTTTCTCAAGTTGAGGAGTTAAAAGGAGTTAGAAGGAGTTATCGCGGCCTATGGCCGCTTAGGAGTTAAAAGTCGATAGACCTGTCGCTCCAGTCTAGCGAAAATCTATTTTGCTGTTGTCGTTTTTTAACATGCGAAACTTGTGTGATTAATAAGAAATGATTATCTTTGCGCTGCAAACTTAAGAGACGAGAATGAAGACATTTGAAGAACTGGGCGTGAGTGCGGAGATACGCCGCGCCATAGAGGAGATGGGATTTGTACAGCCCATGCCTGTACAGGAGGAGGTGATTCCACGTCTGCTGGAAAGCCGGCAGGACATGATTGCGTTGGCACAGACGGGCACAGGCAAGACGGCGGCCTTCGGCATACCGCTGCTGATGAGGCTGACGGTAGGGGATTACAAATCCTCTCCAACGGTGACGCAGGCACTGGTGCTGAGTCCCACACGCGAACTGTGTCTGCAGATTACCGACGACCTGCGCGACTTCTCGAAATATATGGACGGCGTGCATATAGAGGCTGTCTATGGCGGTGCGGCCATCGAGCAGCAGATACGTGCGCTGAAGAAAGGCGTACAGGTGATCGTGGCAACGCCAGGGCGACTGATCGACCTGAAGAACCGTGGCTATGCGAAGTTGGACAACGTGAGCAACATTGTGCTCGACGAGGCCGACGAGATGCTGAACATGGGCTTCTCGGATGCCATCAACGAGATCTTCGAGTCGCTGCCCGAAGACCACTCCACGCTGATGTTCTCGGCCACGATGAGCCGCGAGGTGGAGCGCGTGGCCAAAGATTACCTGAAGGATTATCAGGAGATTGTGGTGGGCTCGCGCAACGAGGGTGCCGAGAACGTGAACCACATCTATTATATGGTGCAGGCCAAGGACAAGTATCTGGCCCTGAAGCGCATCGTGGACTACTATCCCAAGATCTTTGCCATCATCTTCTGCCGCACCAAACTGGAGACGCAGGAGATAGCCGACAAACTGATTCGCGACGGCTATAACGCCGAGTCGCTGCACGGCGACCTCTCGCAGCAGCAGCGCGACCTGACGATGCAGAAGTTCCGCCAGCACCTGACGCAGTTGCTCGTGGCCACCGACGTGGCGGCACGCGGCCTGGACGTGGACGACCTGACGCACGTCATCAACTTCGGACTGCCCGACGATATAGAGAACTACACCCACCGCTCAGGGCGCACAGGACGTGCCGGCAAGAAAGGCACCAGCATCTCGATCGTGCACTCCAAAGAGAAGCACAAGATCCGCAATATTGAGAAGGAGATAGGCAAGAAATTTGTAGAAACGCCCATTCCATCGGCAGAAGAGATCTGTAAGAAGCAACTCTACAAGGTGATGGACCAGATCGTGAAGACCGACGTTGACGACGACGAGATAGCACCCTTCATGCAGGACATCAGCCGCTATTTCGAATACATAGACAAGGAGGAAATCATCAAGAAGATCGTGTCGCTGGAGTTTGGCAAGTTCCTGGCCTACTATGCCGATGCACCCGAGATAGAGGTTCCTGTGGCTGGAAAGTCGGGGAAAGCCAGCGATGGCGGCTACCAGACCGACAAACAAAAGCGCATGAACAAGGCGCAGAAGGGCTTTAAGCGCCTCTTCATCAACCTGGGCAAGAAGGACGGCTTCTTCCCAGGCGTGCTCATGCAGACGCTCAACCGCTATGTGGGCGGACGTCAGGAGGTGGGACATATCGACCTCTTAGACACCATCTCCTATTTCGAGGTACCCGAGAAAGATGCCCGCAAGGTGATGACCCAACTCACCGGCATCCGCTTCAAGGGGCGCACCGTGCGCTGCAACTCTGAAGACGACAAGACAGAGCATCCGGCGAAGGGTGAGCGTCCGGAAAGAAACGAGCGTCCGGCCAAGAAAGAGCGTGCCGGCAAAAACGAGCGTCCAGCGAAAAAGCGTGGCTTTAACGACAGTCAGGAGTGGGTGCCTGCCAAGAAGAAGATGAAAAAAGACGACTGGCGCTCGTTGATGAGCCCCAGTCGTATAGAGTTGAAAGGCGAAGAGCCCGACTTCTCGGAAGAAGGATGGGCCCGAAGGAAAAAAAGAAAGTAAAGGGCCCGAAGGAAGAGAAAGAAGTAAGGGATGAACAGGTGCGGTAGCAAATTCTTCACTCTTCACTCTTCATTCTTCACTCTTCACTCTTCATTCTTCATTCTTCACTTATCACGGTTCCGTGCAGTCCGTCGATGGCGGTGGCTTGGGTAATGATAACGCGCTTGACGCCCGCATCGGTGGCGGCAAGCGCGTTTTCTATTTTCGGCAGCATGCCGCCGCTGATGGTGCCGCCGGCCTTGTAGGTCTCGAAGTCGGCGCGGCTGATGGTGGCGATGACAGAGGCATCATCGTCAGGATTGCGCAGCACGCCGGGTTTCTCGAAGGCGTAGATGAGCGTCACGTCGTAGCCTGCCGCCGCCATGGCCTTTGCCGTCTCCGATGCCATCGTGTCGGCATTGGTATTGAGGATATGCCCCTGGCCGTCGTGGGTCAGAGGGGCAATGACGGGCGTGAGGCCAGCATCGATAAGGCGGGCCAGATGGTCGTTGGCCACCTTGTCTACATCGCCTACAAAGCCATAGTCGACGGGAAAACCGTCGACCGCGGAACTATCATTGGCTGATTGCTTGACGGGAGCCACGGGGCCATCATTGACGGGAACGATGACGGGGGGGCGGCGGTGGCTGCGGATAATGTTGGCATCGGCACCGGTGAGGCCGATGGCATCGCAGCCGAGAGCCTGCAGGCGCGCCACCACGTTTTTGTTCACCAAGCCGCCATAGACCATCGTCACCACCTCGAGCATGTCGGCATCGGTGATGCGACGGCCGTTGACCATCTTCGTCTCGATGCCCAGCCGCTCAGCCATCTTCGTGGCCCTGCGGCCTCCGCCGTGCACCAGAATCTTTGCACCCTTGATGGCACAGAAATCCTGTAGTAGGCGGTCCAGTTGCTGTTCGTCCTCGACAACGGCACCGCCTACTTTAACGATTGTCAACGCAGGCTTCATTTAAACTCAAACAGATTGATGAATCCCGTCATGGCAAACACCTGGCGCAGGTCGTTGTTGAGCCCACGGATAAAGACGTGGCTGCCCTTGGGCTTGGCGTTCTTCAGTACGGCAAGGAAGATACGCAGACCGCTGGAAGAGATGTATTCCAACTGCGAGCAGTCAAGAATGATATTGTGGCCGGTGCAGTCGTTCAGGGGTTCCATCTCCTTCTCTACTGCGGGGGCAGCGGCAGTGTCAAGACGACCTTCGAAATACATTACGTAATCGCTGTTTTCTTCTTTGAATGTTGTTTTCATAATGTTTAATTTAATATAATGGATAAATAATGTTGACAATGACTAATGTGATGGCCAGCAATACCATGTGCATCACGATGCCCAGACGGGCAAAGTCGGTGAACTTGAACGACCCCGGGCCGTAGATGAGCATGTGGGTGTTGCTGCCTATGGGCGATGCAAAACTGATGGTGACGCTGAGCATGAGCGCCATGATAAACGGCATGGGGTTGCAGCCCAGGAGTTCTGCCTGTTGGTACATGATGGGGAAGAACACGGCGCTGGACCCCACGTCGCTGACAAACTCGCTGACGAGAGATGCGAGGAGGCACATCACCGCCATGACGATATAGGGATTGCTGCCACATAGTTGCAGCACCTGATGGGCAATGGTGTCGGCAATGCCTGTCTTGGTGATGGCCACGGAGAAGACCACCGTGGAGCCGAGGATGAGCAGCAGTTCCCATTCAATATATTTAGTGACACTGTTGATGCGGCAGCAGCCCAGCAGCATCATCAGTCCGGCGGCAAACATGGTGCTGGCCATGAGCGGCATCAGGTGGAACGATGAGATGACAAACATCAGCACGAGGATGATGGCCGACGTGATGGTCTTCGGTCCCAGTTGCGGCACGAAATGGCTGTCGAAGAAGGTGAGCGAACGGCGGTTGTCGCTGGCCAGTTGCTCCTCACCCTTTGGCGGACACTCCAGCAGGAGGGTGTCGCCGGCCTGCAGCATAATTTCGCGAGGCTGTCCTTTGACACGGCTTCCCTGTCGGGCCACGGCCACGAGTGCCACATTATTCTTCTGCTCAAAGTCACACTGCGTCATCGACCGTCCGATGAGGTCGCTGCCAAAGGTGACGTAGGCCGTGCGCATCTTGCGCTTAGTGTCTATATCGTTGATGCTCCACACATGATGATCGGCAGCAGCCAGTCCGTGGGTGCGCTTCAGATCAAGAATCTCGTTGATCTGTCCGGCATAGATCAGGCGGTCGCCACCCAGGATCCATTCATCCTTGGGCACAGGCATGATAATCTCGCGGTCGAAGCGCACAATTTCTACCAGCGAACCGCCCTTGACATTGTACAGACCGGCATCTTCTACTGTTTCGCCCACGGCAGGATTGTCGGTAGGCACCAGCAGTTCAACGGTATAGTCGCTGGTGGTCTCGAACGACTGCTCGGCCGATTGGCGCGGCGGGATATAACGCTGCATCAGCATAACTAAGAGTATGCCGATAGCCGTGAGCACCAATCCTGGCAGCAACGGCTCGAAGATATTCATCGACATGCCCGTCTTATTCAGGTAAAGGCCTGCCACGACCAGGTTCGAGGAGTTGCCCAGCAGCGTGCACATGCCACCCAGCGTGGCGGCATAACTCAGCGGGAGCAGCAATTTGGATGGTGAGATATTGAGTTTGCGTGCCCATATCTTCACGGCATCGATAAAGAGCGCCACCACATTGACGGAGTTCAGGAAGGCAGCCATGATGCTCGTAGGCACCATGAGCCGCAGCAGCGCGTTGTTGTAGTTCTTCGGGTCGCCCAGCACATGCTTGGTGAGCCAATAGAGCACACCCGTCTGCATGAGTCCCGCAATAATGACAAAGAATGCCGCATGGACGACAACCGGCTCTGAACCGAATCCCGCCAAGCCTTCTTCCTCGGTGACCACGCCTGAAACGAGCAGCACAGTGAGCGCACCGAGGAAAGCCACCTCGGCGGGTATGCGCGACCGTGCCATCACCACGAAAATGCTGACGACCGTCAGGATGGTAATCCATGCATACAGGCTGAAACCGAAAAAGAGTTCAGAGTCCACTGTTCAGAGTTTAGAGTTTAGGGTTTAGAGTTCAGAGTTCAGAGTTTAGAGATTAGAGATTTTTGACTAAGGTCAGGATGTTGCGGTTGTCAGTGCGCTCGTAACTGACGCTGTCCATAATCTGCCGTATGAGATGGATGCCCAGGCCACCGATGTTGCGCTCCTCGGCCGAGAGCGTGGTATCTACCTCAGGCTTGACGGTGGGGTCGAAGGCCACGCCGCTGTCGCTGATGATGAAGGTCAGACTGCCGACAACCCCGGCGGGAAAACCGCCGGGCACGGACACACCAGAAACGGACGCGGCGGACACGGACACACCAGAAACGGACGCGGCGGACACGGACACACCAGAAGCGGACGCGGCGGAAGCAGGCTGAAGGACAGCCTCTATAGTGACATTGCCGGCAGTACCGGCGGGATAGGCGTAGTTCATCACGTTGACCACAGCCTCCTCGATGGCCAGATTCAACTTCATGATGGTAGCCATGTCGAAGCCTGCTTCCTCGCATACCTGATCCACGAACTCTGCCAGTTGCGGCACGGCTTGCACATCGTTGGGCAGTGTGATGCTGTATTGTTTCATATCTTTTTCAATTCACAATTCACAATTCTCAATTCTCAATTCCCAATTCTCAATTCATTCAAGATAGGTATAACCGTATAGTCCGCTGCGGTAGTTGCTGAGGAATTCCTTGCCTTCCTCCAGCGTGATCTTGCCTGCCTTCACGCTCTTGGTGACCCATATCTCAAGTTGGCGCACCAGTTTCTTGGGGTTGTACTGCACATATTCGAGCACCTCCTCCACCGTCTCACCGTCAATGATCTGGTCGATATGGTACTGGCCGTCCTTCACCGAGATATGCACGGCATTGGTGTCGCCGAAGAGGTTGTGCATATCGCCCAGGATTTCCTGATAGGCACCCACAAGGAAGACCCCCAGGTAGTAGTCCTCGTTTTTCTTCAGGGCATGCACAGGCAGGGAGTGGGAATTGTGGCGGTTGGTCACGAAGTTGGCTATCTTGCCGTCGCTGTCGCAGGTGATATCCTGTATGGTGGCGTTGCGCGTAGGCCGTTCGTCCAGCCGCTGGATGGGCATGATAGGGAAGAGTTGGTCGATGGCCCATGAGTCGCTGAGGCTCTGGAACAGCGAGAAGTTGCAGAAGTATTTGTCGGCCAGCAGTTTGTCGATGTTCATCAACTCCTCGGGCACGTGTTTCATGTTCTTGGTCAGCGCATTGATCTCATGGCACACACTCCAGTACATCGCCTCAATCTCGGCCCTCGTCTTCAGGTCAACGATGCCGTGGCTGAAGAGGTTGAGCACCTCCTCGCGTATCTGCTCGGCATCGTGCCAGTCCTCCAGCACATTGCGTGGCGAGAGGTTATCCCAAATCTCGTAGAGGTCCTTTACCAATTGATGGCTGTTCTCGTCGGGCTCAAACTCCTCGTCCATCTCGGGCAGCGAGGCCGTCTCCAGCACGTCGATGACCAGCACCGAGTGGTGGGCAGCCAGCGAGCGTCCGCTCTCGGTGATGATGTTGGGGTGGGGGAGGTCGTTCTTGTTGGCAGCATCGACGAAGGTGTAGATACAGTCGTTGACATACTCCTGGATGCTGTAGTTCACGCTGCTCTCGCTCGATGGCGAGCGTGTGCCGTCGTAGTCAACGCCCAAGCCGCCGCCGCAGTCCACGAAATCGACGTTATAGCCCATCTTATGCAGTTGGATATAGAACTGCGAGGCCTCGCGCAGGGCCGTCTGTATGCGGCGTATCTTCGTGATCTGAGAACCGATATGGAAGTGGATGAGGCGCAGACAGTCGCGCAGACCTTTCTTGTCAAGCATGTCGAGGGCATCGAGCAGTTGGGCACTGGTGAGTCCGAACTTCGAGGCGTCGCCGCCGCTCTCCTCCCATTTGCCGCTGCCGCTGGAGGCCAGTTTGATGCGGATGCCGATATTGGGCCTTACGTCCAGTTTTTTGGCTTCGCGGGCAATGAGTTCCAGTTCGTTCATCTTTTCCACGACGATGAAGATCTGCTTGCCCATCTTCTGTGCCAGCAGGGCCAGTTCGATATAACTCTGGTCCTTGTAGCCGTTGCACACGATGATGGAGTCGCTCTGGCACTGCATGGCGATGACGGCATGGAGTTCGGGCTTCGAGCCGGCCTCCAGCCCCAGGTTGAACTTGCGTCCGTGACTGATAATCTCCTCTACCACGGGCTGCATCTGGTTCACCTTGATGGGATAGACCACATAGTTCTCACCCTTATAGTCATATTCCTTGGCAGCCTTCTTGAAGCAACTCCACGTTTTCTCGATGCGGTTGTCAAGGATGTCGGGGAAACGCAACAGCACAGGTGCCGTCACATCGCGCAGCGACAGTTCGTCCATCACCTCGCGCAGGTCTATCTGCGCCTCGTCCTTGCAAGGTGTCACATAGACGTTTCCCTTCTCGTTGATGCCGAAATAACTAGTGCCCCAACCGTTGATGTTGTAGAGTTCGCGGGCATCGTCAATGGTCCATTTCTTCATTGTTCTAGTCTTTTCTTATGGGGCTTATGGGGCCTATTGGACTCATGGGCCTTATTGGTTTAGCAAATTCTTCAGATTCTCTATTGTGGTTGCTATTTTCTCGTGGTTGTCCATCAGGCTCACGTCAAGCGTATAGCGGGCTTTTGAGTAGTAGGGCTCGCGCCTCTCCAGTTGTTCGCGGATATAGGCAATGAGTTCTTCGGAACTCTTGCCTTTCAGCAGCGGACGGTCGTTTTTGCTCATGAGCAGGTGCTTGTAGAGCACTTCGGGCGTCGCCTTCAGATAGACCACCTGTCCCTGCTGGTTCATATAGTCGATGTTGTCGAAGAAGCAGGGTGTGCCTCCGCCGCAACTGATGATGACATCCTCAAACTCGGCCACCTCATGCAGCATATTGTGCTCTATCTTGCGGAAGCCCTCCTCGCCCAGTTCGGCAAAGATTTCCGTGATGGTCTTCCTTCGCCGGTTCTCTATATACCAGTCAAGGTCATAGAATGGAACGCCCAGTTCCTTGGAGAGCGCACGGCCAATGGTTGTCTTTCCCGCGCCCATGAAGCCGATTAAAATTATTCTTGTCATATCAAGTATAATTAGTAATAAGTAATTAGTAATTATGATTACCTGGCATGCCCTGACAATCCCAATAACTTCTGTTGATATTACTCCAAATAATTACTGCTGGTTTTACCCATTGCAAGTCTAATCATAATTACTTATTACTAATTACTAATTACTAATTTCTCATTACTAATTCCTCATTCCTCATTTCTCATTTCTCATTTTTATTAATAATCTTCATGCACTCCTCGTAGGTCAGGTCCTTGGCACGCTCGTGCATCGACTTAGGCATGCGGTAGTTCTGGCCGTCGTACACCAGGTAGGGGCCGTAGCGCCCGTTGAGCACCTGTAGTTTCTCGTCCTCGGCAAACGACTTCAGGTGCTTCTGAGCCTCCTGCTTGCGCTTGGCCTCGATGAGTTTCACGGCATCGGCAATGCCGATAGTCATGGGGTTGGCATCCTTGGGCAGTGAGGTGTACGTGTTCTTATGAAGCACGTAGGGTCCGAAGCGCCCGGAGCCCACGTTGACGGGCTCACCCTCGTACTCACCCAGCATGCGCGGCAGTTTAAACAGTTCTAGTGCCTGCTCCAGGGTTATGGTCTCCATGCTCAGTTCCTTGGGCATGTGGGCAAACAGCGGCTTGTCCTTGTCCTCGGCCGAGCCTATCTGGATGACGGGGCCGAAGCGTCCTATCTTCACAAACACGGGCTTCTTCGACTTCGGGTCGATGCCCAGTTGACGTTCGCCGGCCTTATGCTCGGAGCGGGCGTTGAGCGTCTTCTCCACGGTAGGCTCGAAGTCTTTGTAGAAGGTCTTCATCGTCTTGCCCCACTGCTGCTTGCCCTCGGCAATCTTATCAAAGTCCTGCTCCACCTTGGCGGTGAAGTTATAGTCCATGATGCCGGGGAAGTGCTCCATGAGGAAATCGTTGACCACGATGCCGATGTCGGTAGGCATCAGTTTGCCCTTGTCGGCACCGATAAGTTCCACGCGGTTCTTCTGTGTCACCTGCTTGCCCTTCAGCGTGATGACGGCATACGGGTGCTCTTCGCCTTTCTTGTCGCCTTTCACCACATATTCGCGCTGCTGGATGGTAGAGATGGTGGGTGCGTAGGTCGAAGGACGGCCAATGCCCAGTTCCTCCAGTTTATGCACCAGCGAGGCCTCGGTATATCGCTGCGGTCCCTGGGTGTTACGCTCCATGGCGCTGATCTCGCGGCGCGTCAGGGTGTCGCTTTCCTTCAGCGGCGGCAGCACATGTACGAATCCATCCTTGCTGTTGTCGTCCTCATCGTCGACCGACTCGCGATAGACCTTCAGGAAGCCGTCGAACTTCACCACTTCGCCCTGTGCGATGAAGGAAGCCTCCCCTACTGCCCCCGAGGGGGCTTCTTTACCGTCATGCGAATGGACTATAGTAGCCCCCTCGGGGGCTGAAAGGGGGGCCGTAATGGTTACCGTGGTCTTCTCTATCTCGGCATCGGCCATCTGGCAGGCTGCCGTGCGTTTCCATATCAGGTCGTAGAGGCGTTTCTCCTGCACGGTGCCGTCGATAGAGGTCTTGTCCATGTAGGTGGGACGGATGGCCTCGTGGGCCTCCTGCGCACCTTTCGAACTCGTCTGGTATTTTCTCACCTTGCTGTATTTCTCGCCATACTGGCGTGTGATCTCCTCCTTGGCAGAGTTGAGGCACAGTCCGCTCAGGTTCACGGAGTCGGTACGCATATAGGTGATATGTCCGTTTTCATACAGATGCTGCGCCACCATCATGGTCTGGCTCACGGTGAAGCCCAGTTTGCGGGCGGCCTCCTGCTGTAGCGTCGAGGTGGTGAAAGGTGGTGCCGGCGTGCGTTTCATGGGCTTCTTCTGCACGTTGTCCACGGTGAACGTGGCCTCTTTACACTGCTCCAGGAACTGCTCCACCTCCTGCTCGGTCTTCAGGCGCTGGCTCAGCGTGGCTTTCACCTCGCTCTGCGAGCCGTCGGCATTGGTGATGGCAAAGGTTCCGTTCACGCTATAGTAGGTCTCGCTCTTGAAGGCCTGCAACTCACGCTCGCGCTCCACAATCAGGCGCACGGCCACGCTCTGCACACGGCCTGCCGAGAGGGCGGGCTTCACCTTGCGCCAGAGAATAGGTGAGAGTTTGAAACCTACCAGGCGGTCCAACACACGACGTGCCTGCTGGGCGTTCACCAGGTTCATGTCCAGCGTGCGCGGATGCTCGATGGCCTGCAGGATGGCAGGCTTCGTGATTTCATGAAACACGATGCGCTTGGTCTTCTGTTCGTCCAGCCCCAGCACTTCACACAGATGCCACGAGATGGCCTCTCCCTCACGGTCTTCATCGGATGCGAGCCACACCTGGTCGGCCTTCTTGGCCTGTGTCTTCAGTTCGCTGACCAGTTTCTTTTTCTCGTCAGGAATCTCATATTCGGGTGCCAGCGTCTTGTCGTCGATACTCAGTTCCTTTTTCTTCACGTCGCGGATATGGCCGTAACTCGACATCACCTTGTAGTCGCTGCCGAGGAATTTCTCAATGGTCTTTGCCTTGGCAGGCGACTCTACAATCACTAGATTTTTCTGCATACTTCTGCTTATTTTTACTTTCTGGGGTGCAAAAGTAAGCAAAAAGTTTGCTTTCACCTTATATATATAGGAGATTTTTTAATTTCTTAACGATTAACGGGTGTATTGTAACAATTCGCTATAGTTGATAGTTAGGGTTGCCAGACGAAATCTTCCACCTTCCACTCCTCCAGCCGTCGGGAGTCGGAGGAGAAAGCGATACCTATGACATATAGTTTGCGGCTGTCGGCAAGGAAAGCGTCGGCGTAGCGTTTTTCTCGTATCTGGTGGATGGCCTCATTGGCAGTGCCGTTGCGCTTCAGTTCCATGATGTAGACGTAGTCGCGGGTCTGTATGGTCACGTCGATGCGCCCGTTGCTGGTGGTGCGCTCCACTTCCACATAGAAGCCGAGCATCTTCAGGATGACGGCCATGCAGTTCTGGAAGTACAGTTCGCGGTCGCCCTGCACGGTGTAACTGCCGTCGGCGAAAATAGCCTGCAGGCGCGTCATGAAACCCTTTACGTTGCCGCTCTCCAGGTCTTTGACGAAACTACCCACGAAGAAGCGCGATTCACTCTTACGTATCGGTGTATAGTACGGTATCAGGAAATTGGCGAAACCCTCATCCACCTCTTTGTTGGGGTAGCCCAGACGGTACATCCCAAAACGCTCGTCGTAGTCCTTGATGGTGAGGTAGCCGCTCTGGTAGATGAGGGGCACGGGGTTGCGCATGGCGGTGTCGAGACCCATCAGGTCCTCGCCACTCACCTTCTCGCTCGTCAGGTCGTTCAGTGCGTAGTCGTTCTTCTGGAGCACCTCCACGAGGAACGTCGGCGTGCCCGTCTCGAACCAGTAGTTGCGGAATTTCCTGTTCTTCAGGGTGTTGAGCAGGCTGAACGGATTGTA
>JAFSYY010000026.1 GCA_017455845.1 Prevotella sp.
GAAAACCCAATACGATTTCATCTTCATTCCTGTGCTGCATCGCCTCAAGACTCATCAATACTGGCAACGTTGGGGTGCAAAGGAGTTTTACCGCGATGCGGATTGTGTGTGTTACAAATTGGATTTTTAATATCTGCATCATAAATGTAATAAGAGATGGCAACATTGATAATAGGATTATTGATACCGCTGTTGGGCACGATGCTCGGCTCGGCCTTCGTGTTTTTCATGAAGAAAGACATGTCGCCGAGGCTGCAGAAGTCGCTGCTTGGCTTTGCGTCGGGCGTGATGGTGGCGGCATCGGTATGGTCGTTGCTGATTCCGTCGATGGAAATGGTGGCAGACAGCGGACGGTGGTCTGTTTTGCCCGCTGCCGTAGGATTCCTGTTGGGTATGGGCTTCCTGCTGATGATTGACGAGTTGACACCGCACCTGCATATTGGAACCGACAAGCCCGAGGGTATGCGGTCGCATCTTTCAAAGACTGCTATGTTGGCCTTGGCCGTCACCATCCACAACCTGCCAGAAGGTATGGCCGTCGGTGTGGTCTTTGCCGGAGCCGAGAGCGGCATCTCGAATATTTCGCTGGCCAGTGCCGTAGCCGTTTCTTTAGGTATCGCCATCCAGAATGTGCCGGAAGGTGCCATTATCTCCATGCCCATGCGGGCAGCAGGCAACAGCAAGTGGAAGTCATTTGTCATCGGCTCATTGAGCGGGGCCGTGGAACCCGTTGGAGCCGTTGCCGTTTTGCTGTTGGCTTCGCTGCTGATGCCTGTCCTGCCATACATGCTCGCCTTTGCCGCAGGCGCCATGTTCTACGTGGTTGTCGAGGAACTAATTCCCGAAGCCAACGAGGGCGAACACTCCAACCTCAGCACCATCGGTTTCGCCATCGGCTTCGTCCTCATGATGGTACTTGATGTGGTGATGGGTTAATCAGGACTATCAACACTATCTGATGAAGTTCGTTCTCAGTGGACTCTCCAACTCCGGATGTCCTTCTTCATTGACATTGAGTTTGCGAATCATCCAGGCCATGTTGCGGGCAAGTGTCCGCATGGTCTGAAGTCCCTCTTCATCCTTTGCTGCCTGTCCTGGTGTCTGGCCATAGACCATATTCCAGTACTGCGAACTGACTAGTGGCATATTCGACATCGTAAAGTACTTGTTCAGACGGTCGAAGGCTGCCGATGCGCCACCCCTTCTACATACCACCACACTGGCAGCAGGCTTGAAGCGCAACTCATCGCTCAGCGAGTAGAACACACGGTCGAGCAAGGCACAGAGCGAACCATTCGGCCCGCCATAATAGACGGGCGAGCCTACTACCAGTCCGTCGATGCCATCCTTGACGGCTCTCCATACCTTAAAATATAAATCGTCACGGAAAGTACATCTCGCGCCATTCCTACCACACATGCCGCAGGCTATACAACCCTGAACAGCCTGCTTGCCAATGCTTATCATCTCAGTCTCTACGCCTTCGCCATTCAGCGTCTTTGCTACTTCATTAAGAGCCGTGAACGTATTTCCGTTCTCTCGTGGACTTCCGTTAATCAATAGAACCTTCATATCTTCTTAAATCATAAAGTATCATAATGTTGGCTGCAAAATTACGAAAAAAGGTTGTAACAAACGAGGGATTATGGAAGATTAACGCTAATCGTTTCTTTAGTACGCTTGGCTTGCCAAGAATTCGACCGTAAATAAAGGAAATCAGGAAGCGACTGGAAGTTGACACACCCCACCATCATAAAAGGAGCACCCGACTATTCGGATGCTCCTTTTTTATATGCCCTCTTTGCTTTGTGTCGACACTTGGATTCGAACCAAGGACCCCCACCATGTCAAGGTGATACTCTAACCAACTGAGCTATGCCGACTTTTTCTGTTAGCGGGTGCAAAGGTACTAATTTAAATCGAGAATTGAGAATGGAAAATGGAGAAATTTGCCAAAGAACGGCATATTTAACATTTGTTTGTTGTTTTTTAAGACATATCATGCTTTTGGTTTGGAAAAATAGTTGTATATTTGCCACAAGATTGCGGCCACACCGTTCGCAGCAATAACAAAGACAACCAAAAGACAACGTAAAGACATCTAAAAGACTGAATACTATGCAGAAGTTT
Source organism: Prevotella sp. (assembly GCA_017455845.1). GTDB lineage: Bacteria > Bacteroidota > Bacteroidia > Bacteroidales > Bacteroidaceae > Prevotella. The sequence continues at coordinate 2,131 of JAFSYY010000026.1, forward strand.
GCCGATTATATCAAGAAGATTGAGATAGAATCCCTTTGGAGTGGCAAGAAACATATTATGTGGGAACTCGATCCGCATGTGAATATACTGAGTGGCATCAACGGCGTGGGTAAGAGCACTATATTAAATAAGGTGGTGAAGGGGCTTGCCGCCGGTGGAGAGTTTCCCAGCCACATGCTCAAAGGCGTGCGTGTGGAGGTGATGCCCGAGGATGCCAAATGGATTCGCTACGACATGATACGCTCGCTCGACTCCAACCTGTCGCAGACGCTCACCGAGGGCGAAGGCTTCATCCGCCAGGCACTCTCGGCATTGGCTGGGGTAGGGGGGGGCTCCCTGCTCGACATCCAGTTGTACAACCTTCAGCGCAAGTATCTGGATTATCAGGTGAACATTGGCAACCGCATCATTGAGCAGTTGCAGCAGGGCAACGCCGACGCTGCGCAGAGCCTGTCGCAGAAGAAAAGCCGCTTTCAGGATATGGTTGACGAACTGTTTGCCGAGACGGGAAAGAAGATTGTACGCACGGAGAACGAGATACGCTTCACGCAGATAGGCGAGATACTGCTGCCCTATCAGTTGTCGAGCGGAGAGAAGCAGATGCTGGCCATCCTGCTCACGGTGCTCGTGGAGGACAACCAGCCCTATGTGCTCTTTATGGACGAGCCGGAGGTGAGCCTGCACATAGAATGGCAGAAACGCCTCTTGGACCTGATCCTGGAGTTGAACCCCCAAGTCCAGATTATCCTGACCACGCATAGCCCGGCTGTTGTGATGAACGGCTGGATAGACCGTGTGACGGAAGTGAGCGATATTACCCTATAATAATTACTCATTTCTCATTAACATGCCAAGCAGGCTAAGAGACAACATCAGCAGCAGTTACTTCGAGGCGGCAAACGCCTTGAGGGGCAAGCAGGCACGCCGTCGCATCGTGGCCTACGTGGAGAGTTACGACGACATCTATTTCTGGCGCACCGTGTTGAGCCGCTTCGAGGACGACCACCGCTATTTCGAGGTGATGCTCCCGTCGAAGGTCAACCTGACGCGGGGCAAGAAGTCGGTGCTCATGAACTTTATCGCAAGAGATGGAAGAGGCGAGGGCAAGGAGGAGCGTGTGGGGCCCGACATGATTGCCTGCGTGGATGCCGACTACGACTACCTGTTGCAGGGTGCCACGGAGCAGTCGGCCAGAGTGCTCGGCAGCCCATACGTCTTTCATACCTATGTCTATGCCATCGAGAACTACCAGTGTTACGCGCCGTCGCTGCACGATGTCTGTGTGGCCGTGACGCTCAACGACCACCGCATCTTCGATTTCCGCGACTATTTCCGCCAGTTCAGCGAGGCCTGCTTCCCGCTCTTCGTCTGGTCGGTCTGGGCCTATCGCACCGGCCGTCACAGCCGTTTCTCGCTGGCCGACTTCAACCGTGTGACCGACCCGGGCGGCTTCACCGTGCAGGCTCCCGAGGTGTCCATTGCCAACATACGGCGTAAGGTGAATACAAAGATTCGCGAACTGCAGCGCCTTTTTCCTGACAACAAGGACGCCTACCTGAAGGTGAAGGCCGACATACAGGCCTTGGGCGTAACGCCTCAGACCACCTATCTCTATATGCAGGGCCATCATCTGTTCGACACCGTGGTGGCTCCTATCCTCACGAAGGTGTGCAACATGCTGCGGCAGGAGCGTCAGAATGAGATCTATCATTCCGTGGCCCACCGCACACAGAAGCGCAACGAGATGTCGTGTTACGAGAACTCGCGTCAGGACATCAAGAGCATGCTGAAGAAAAACACCGGCTATCAGCAGTGCGACCAGTTCCTGAAGGTGCAGGAGAATGTCAGTCGCTGGCTCTCCGGCCAGAGTCCGTGTAATCCGCTGTTGAAGGAAAATGGTGGGAATAATCAGTAATTGTATAAGTATAGTTGTTTTATATCAGTTTTAAAGTAATGAACAGATTATATGTTGTGATAGCAATGGCTGCCGGCGTGCTGAATATCAGTGCGCAGAAGGCAACGGTGGTCAGGAATTTTAATCTGGCCGGACCCTTCGCCGTGAGCGTGCCCGTATGCATGGACACGGTCGATGTGAACGGCAAGACGTTCGACGAGAAAAGCCTCATGGAGGGTCTCTCGCTTACAGCGGAGCCAACGACGGTATTCACCGGACAGGTGCTCCCCTCGCTCAAGGACAGCAAGAGCGTGGGGGTGCTCTCCTTTTATATTAATAATACAGACTATGTGAAGGGCACCGTCAGCGTAAAGGGCCCCAAGAACTATAAACTGTTTGTCGACGGCCAGGAGTCTGCCGGCGAGTTGAAACTGGCACCGGAGCATCACACCTTCGCCATCCGCTATCTGGCCGAGCCTAACGACACAGACAGCATCAGCGTCACATTTAATTCTCAATCCTCAGTTCTCAATCCTCAATTGTCAAAGCAGCATCCCTATATGGTGCACGACCTGACCGACGGCAAGCGGGTGCGCGGCATTGCGCTGTCGGCCGACGGCAGATACGTCACGCTGTCGTACCAGACCACGGCTCGCGGCGGCAACAGCGTGTGGAGTTACGAGTTGCGCGAGGTGAAAAGCGGCAAATTGCTGTCGCGCCCCACTCAGAATGTGAAGTGGATGCCGCGCTCCGTGGCCTATATCGAGGAAGAGTATCAGGGACAGAAGCGCGTGCTCTATAAGGTGGACCCGCTGACAGGCCAGCGCACGCAGTGGGCTTACGACATTCCGCGTGACGGCTATGACATCAGCCCTTCAGAGGATTATCTCATCTTCACGTGCAGCGAGGAGGGCCCCAAGGAGGATGCCGACGTCTACGAGGTGCTCGAGATGGACGACCGTCAGCCGGGCTGGCGCAAACGCAACTATCTGAAGAAATACGACCTGGCGAGCGGCCTCTGCCAGCGCATCACCTTTGGCAACAGGGGTGAGGATATCTATGACATCTCCCGCGATGGCAGGAAGATGCTGGTCGCCTCTTCTTACTCGCGACTGGCAAAGCGCCCTACGGAGGTGACTGACGTGCTTATCATGGATGCGCAGACCCTGAAGGTTGACACGTTGCTGAAATGCGAGGGCTTCATTGCCGGTGTGAAATTCTCGCCCGACGGCAGCCAGATACTGTTCAGGGGCACTCCCGAGGCTTTCAAACGCATAGGCTGCCAGTTGCCGGAGAGCGTGACACCCAGCATGACGGAGTATGAACTCTTCCTCTTCGACATCGCCACCAGGCAGGTGACACCCCTCACCAAGGACTTCGACCCCAGCATAGAACGTGTCGTCTGGTCGTGGGCTGATGGCATGATCTATTTCTCGGCCGAGGACCGCGACTACGTGAATATGTTCGTGCTCAATCCCAAGACGGGCAAGATAACCCAACTCCCTGTCGAGGGCGACTATGCCTACCGCTTCGACATGGCTGCCCATGCACCCGCCCTGGCCTACCTCTCCTATAAGACCATGGAGCCCGCCTCGGCCTACGTAGCCACCTTCAAATCTCAATCTTCAATCTCCAGCCTTCATTCTTCAATCCTCTACAATGGTGCCGAGGCCCTTGAAGATGCCGAATTAGGCACCTGCCAGGACTGGAACTTCGTCAACTCGAAGGGCGACACCGTCTATGGCCGTCTCTATCTGCCCCGTGAGTTGAGCGACAGGATAGCCGCAGGCGATTCTTCATTCTTCACTCTTCACTCTTCACTTAAAAAGTATCCCATGATCGTCTATTATTATGGTGGCTGCTCGCCCGTGAGCCGCTACTTTGAGTCGCCCTACGCCCCGCAATACTGGACCTCTCTGGGCTATGTGGCCTATATCCTCCAGCCCAGCGGCTGCACGGGCTTTGGTCAGGAGTGGGCCTCGCGCCATGTGAACACGGCCGGCGGCCTGCCCGCTGCCGATGGCGCCGTGCATGGCGGCTCGCCTGCTGGCGACATCATCGAGGGTGTGAAGAAGATCTGCGAGGAACATCCGTTTATTGATAAAGAGAAGATTGGCTGCATGGGTGCCTCCTATGGCGGCTTTATGACGCAGTATCTGCAGACCGTGACCGACATCTTCGCCTGTGCCGTGAGCCATGCAGGCATCGCCAACCACACCAGTTACTGGGGCGAGGGCTACTGGGGCTATAACTACAGCGAGGTGTCGATGGCCAACAGTTATCCGTGGAGCCACCGCCAACTGTATGTTGACCAGAGCCCGCTGTTCAATGCCGACAAGATCCACACGCCGCTGCTCCTGTTGCATGGCGATGCCGATACCAACGTGCCTGTCATCGAGAGCCTGCAGATGTTCACAGCCCTGAAACTTCTCGGACGAGAGGTGGCCTTGGTTGAGGTGAAGGGTGAGAACCACCATATCCTCGACTATGGCAAGAGGGAGAAGTGGCTGGCCACGCAGATGGCCTGGTTCCAGCGCTGGCTCAAGGATGATCCGTCGTGGTGGGAGGCCCTCTATCCAAAGAAAAACCTTTGATTATACAATGATTTATGGCAAGGAAAAAGAAACCATTACCTATATTAGAGAATGTGACCATCGAGGCCGTGGCTGCCGAGGGCAAGTGCCTGTTCCACTGGAACGACCTCGTGGTCTTTGTGCCGTTCTGCGTCCCTGGCGACGTGTGTGATGTGCAGATACGCCGCAAGAAGCACTCGTTTGCCGAGGGCGAGGTGGTGCGGTTTGTGGAATACAGCAAGGTGCGTGCCGTGCCCTTCTGTCAGCATTTCGGCGTGTGCGGCGGCTGCAAGTGGCAGAACCTGCCCTACGAGGAGCAACTCAGGTTCAAGCAGCAGCAGGTGTACGACCAACTGCACCGTATCGGCAAGATTGAGTTGCCCACGTTCCGCCCCATCATGGGTAGCGTAAAGACGACAGAATACCGTAACAAACTGGACTTCGGCTGCGCCAACAAACGTTGGCTCACTAAAGAGCAAATGAGAAATGAGGAATTAGAAATGAGAAATGAAAATGAAGAAATGAGAAATGACGCGGGCTCTGAAATTTCTCATTCCTCATTTCTCATTTCTCATTCCTTGAAGGCCCATCCTGCCATCGGCTTCCATATCACCGGCGCCTTCGACAAGGTGCTGCCCATAGAGAAGTGCTGGCTCATGGACGACCTGCACAACCAGATACGCAACGAGATACGCGACTATGCCATCGGGCATGGCATCTCGTTCTTCGACCTGCGGGCGCAGGTGGGTCTGCTGCGCGATGTCATCATCCGCAACTCGGCCAGCGGTGAGTGGCTCGTCATCGTGCAGTTCCACTACGACCGCAGCACCTCCGATACTCTGACCGCCAGCGAGACGCAAGCCCACGACCTGCTGCAGCACATCGCCGACACCTTCCCGCAGATCACGTCGCTGATGTATCTGGACAACCAGAAATGCAACGACACCATCGGCGACCAGGACATCCTGCTGTTCAAGGGTCGCGACCATATCTTCGAACTGATGGAAGACCTGAGGTTCAAGGTGGGGCCGAAATCGTTCTACCAGACCAACACCGAGCAGGCCTATCATCTCTACAGCGTGGCAAGGGACTTCGCTTTTAAGGCCATTCCCAGTTCTCAAATCTCAAATCTCACTTCTCACTTCTCACTTCCCACTTCTCACTTCTCAAATCTCAAGTCCCCCCTGGTCTACGACCTCTACACTGGCACCGGCACCATTGCCAACTTCGTGGCGCGGCAGGCGCGGCAGGTCATAGGCATAGAATATGTGCCCGAGGCCATCGAGGATGCGAAGATCAACTCCGAGATCAACGGCATCACGAACACCCTCTTCTTTGCAGGCGACATGAAAGACATCCTTACCGATGAGTTTATCAATGAGCATGGCCGCCCCGACGTGATCATCACCGACCCGCCCCGTGCCGGCATGCATCCCGACGTGGTGAAGACCATCCTGCGTGCCGCCCCGCAGCGCATCGTCTATGTCAGTTGCAATCCTGCCACCCAGGCCCGCGACCTGCAGATGCTCGATGTGCAGTACCGCGTCGTCGAGGTGCAGCCCGTGGACATGTTCCCCCATACGCCCCACGTAGAGAATGTGGTGCTGCTTGTGAAGGTTGAAAAGTGAAAATGAGTAATGAGTAATTACTAATTACTCATTACTAATTCCTCATTCCTCATTCCTCATTCCTCATTAATCCTATGACCTCAAAAGTACTATTGATATACACGGGCGGTACCATCGGCATGAACCGCAACCCGAGGACGGGTGCCCTGGAGCCGTTCGACTTCGGGCACCTGCTCAGTCGTGTGCCGGAGTTGGAGCAGTTTCCGACGGAGATTGCCACCTATCAGTTCAACCCGCCCATCGACTCCAGTGATATGTCACCGGCGCTCTGGACGCAACTGGCACATATCATTGCCGACAACTACCAGCAGTACGACGGCTTCGTCATCCTCCACGGCACCGACACCATGGCCTACACCGCCTCGGCCCTGTCGTTCATGCTCGAGAACCTCACCAAGCCCGTCATCCTCACCGGCTCGCAACTGCCCATCGGACAACTGCGCACCGACGGCAAGGAAAACCTGATCACCAGCATAGAGATAGCCGCCGCCAAGCGGCAGGACGGCACGGCGAGGGTGCCCGAGGTGGGCATCTATTTCAACGGCCACCTGATGCGCGGCAACCGCACCACCAAGCAGAGTGCCGACGAGTTCAACGCCTTCGAGTCGTTCAACTATCCCCACCTCGCCGATGCCGGCGTCGAGATTACCTATCACGAGGAGTTCATCCACAGGCCACAGCCTGCCCACCACGCCTCGCTCACCCCTCAGTTCATATTAGACAACAACGTCATCATCTTCTCACTCTTCCCCGGCATCCGCGAAGACCTCATCCGCCATATCATCGCCACGCCCAACCTGCGTGCCATCGTGATGCGCACCTTCGGCTCAGGCAACGCGCCCCAGAGCCCGTGGCTGCTCAGTGCACTGCGCGAGGGCACCCGCCGCGGCAAGGTGATTGTCAACATCAGCCAGTGCATGCAGGGCTGCGTGCAGATGGGACGCTATGACACCGGCTACCAACTGCAGGAGGCTGGTGTTGTCAGTGGCTACGACGGCACCGTGGAAGCCGCCGTCACCAAACTGATGTACCTGCAGGGCAAGTATGATGACCCGGGGCTGGTGCGTAAGTTCATGCGGCAGAGCATCTGCGGTGAGGTCAGCCTGTAGCCGCCCCTTTTTCCATTTTATATTTTTTTAATTCTTTAATTTCGTAATTTCTTGCGTGATTTATTTTCTTTTCATTACCTTTGTAGCCAAATTTTTCTATTCAATTATATATTAACCATTTTATTATGAATAACGTACCTAAAATTAAGATTGGAATCGTGGCCGTGAGCCGCGACTGTTTCCCTGAGTCACTGGCTGTTAACCGCCGCAAGGCCGTCATCGCTGAGTATGAGAAGAAGTTTGGTAAGGATGGCATCTACGAGTGCCCCATCTGCATCGTGGAGAGCGAGATTCACGCTCAGCAGGCCCTGGCCGACGTACAGAAGGCTGGCTGTAACGCCCTCTGTGTCTACCTTGGCAACTTCGGCCCGGAGATCTCAGAGACCATGATTGCCGACTGGTTCCAGGGACCCACCATGTTCTGCGCTGCTGCCGAGGAAACACAGAACGACCTCATCGACGGTCGTGGCGATGCCTACTGCGGCATGTTGAACGCCAGCCAGGCACTCTCCCTGCGCAAGACCCGCGCCTATATCCCAGAGGAGCCCGTGGGCGACGCTGCCCAGTGTGCCGAGATGATCCATGAGTTCCTGCCTATCGCCCGCGCCATCGTGGGTCTGCAGAACCTGAAGATTATCTCCTTCGGTCCCCGTCCCAATAACTTCCTGGCTTGTAACGCACCCATCCGCGCCCTCTACGACCTCGACGTGGAGATTGAGGAGAACTCGGAACTCGACCTGCTCGAGGCCTTCCAGAAGCATCAGGGCGACCCGCGCATCGACGACCTGGTGAAGGAGATGGCTGCCGAACTGGGTCACGGCAACAAGATTCCTTCTGTGCTGCCGAAACTCGCACAGTATGAGTTGACGCTCACCGACTGGATCGAGGCTCACAAGGGCTCGCGTCAGTTCGTGGCTATGGCCAACAAGTGCTGGCCCGCCTTCCAGACCATGTTCGGCTTCGTGCCCTGCTACGTGAACAGCCGTCTCACCGGCCGTGGCATCCCCGTGGCTTGCGAGGTGGATATCTACGGTGCTCTGTCGGAGTATATCGGAACATGTATCTCTGAGGATGCTGTTACGCTGCTCGACATCAACAACACCGTACCTACCGATATGTACGAGGAGAGCATCAAGGGCAAGACGTTTGCTTGCGACACCTATACCGAGAAGGAGATCTTCATGGGCTTCCACTGCGGCAACACCGCTTCCGGCAAGGTGTGCAACTGTCAGATGTGCTTCCAGCGTATCATGGCTCGTGCCCTGCCTGTAGAGGTGACCAACGGCACCCTGGAGGGCGACCTGCAGCCCGGTCTGGCCACCGTCTATCGTCTGCAGTCTACCGCCGACACCAAGTTGCGTGCCTATATCGCCCAGGGCGAGATTATCCCCGTGGCCACCCGTTCGTTCGGCAGCATCGGCATCTTCGGCATCAAGAACATGAGCCGCTTCTATCGTCACGTCCTCATCGAGAAGCACTATCCCCACCACTGCGCCGTGATGTTCGGCCATCAGGGTAAGTATCTCTGGGAGGTGCTGAAGTATATGGGCATCCCCGTAGACGAGATCGACTATAACTTCCCGAAGGGCAACTACTATCCCACGGAGAATCCCTTCGCATAATCCGAACCAGTTGAAACTGACCTGTTTGCACCGCAAACAGGTCAGTTTTTGTATTTCTGGTTTTATCCCAAAACGGTCGTTAGACCGTTATATGTTGTCTATGTTGTACATGTTGTCTTAAAAAGAACAAAAGGTGTTTTTTTTAAAAGACAACAATGACAACAAAAACAACATTTTCGGTCTAACGACCGATGTGGGTTAAATGATTATCCGCAGGACACTGCGGTTACTGAGCGTCAATGCCCGATTTCCTGGCAATAAGCCTTGGATTTTTGACTTTATAAACCAAATAAAACGCGAATCGCTTGCAGGTTCGCGTTTTTTTGTGTAATTTTGCAGCCGAGAATGTGTGTGTACACGCACACGACAAAACGATTATTTGCTCAAACGCACATCGAACTGGACCCTCGAAAGAGCGAAATGGGCAAAACGTAGGACAGTTGTCTTATTGACGGCTTGCCCTCATCTATCAACTAAGGGCTTGCGCATTAAGCGCAGGAGTCCCCATAGTTGATAGAGGTTGGTCCAGACCTGATGTGCGTATGGTGAATGCCTGCGCTTTTTATTATATATATAAGGTACGCGAGGCTTCCCAGTTGACGAAGCAAAAGACTATATAAACTTTATTTTTAACTAACAAAAACAAAATGAAAAAACAACTACTAATGAAAATGCTCCTCGCCGTGGCATTCCTCGGCGGGAGTGTGAGTGTGTGGGCAGATGGTACTAAGCGTACGCTGGATTCCAATGACTACACAGGAGGTACAACTGACTGGACGGCTCCTAACGGTAATGCGGTTTACAAAAACACAGGCACATCACCCAGAAAGTATTATGCACAGACATATGGTAATACCAACCGCAATGCCAGTACTTATAAGCTTGTGTCTTATTCTTACACTGCCGGAACTGGGTATACGACATCAGACGTTTCAACTTTAGGATATAATATTGAATTCGACTTCCTAATGCGTAGTGGCGATGTAGATGACAGAAGCCAATCTGAATTTGTCATTCCTACTACCGATCCGAGTAAAATAACAGCAAACAACTATTATAGCGGAACGGATTATATCTTTGCGATTTCTCAACCAGCGCGCACGAATGGGAATAGTGCTGATTATGGTAGTGCAATAGGTATTGATGAAACGTGGTACGTTAATGACCTTTCCAATAGCGGAACAAGTATTACCCTAACATCAAGTAAATGGTATCATGTGAAATTAGTGGTAACAGCTACATCGGTAGATTATACAATTAGTGAATATACTGCCGATGGTAGCAGTGAGATGTCAACCATAACAAATGGCACAGGGTCGAAAACGGTTACGTCCATGCCCACAATAAAAGGATTCTGGGGTCTTGTTGGTCGTCAGAAAACGACAAATGGTTTGCTGAACTTTACTAATTTTGACATGTACGACTATGTAGATACCGAAGTCGTCACTGCTCCTACCATTGGCACACCTGCATACGCCGGTACCAACAGAACGGTGGAGATTACCGCAGGCGAATCATCGAAGAGCAACACAGTGACCACCTACTACACTACTAATGGTAGCGACCCAACATCTTCTAGTAGCGTTTATTCTTCTGCTATAACCATTACGGAAAACTGTACACTGAAAGCCATCAGCATCAGTTCTGAGGGAACTGCCTCTACAGTTGCCAGCCAGACAATCACCGTTGGAAAGTTGACGTTGAACGCACCAACATTCTCCAAGGCTGCATATTCAAATGGCAGTTACACCATCACCATTGCTAATGACCAGTCCTCTTTGGCCTATGTCCCGGCCAGTACTACTATAAAGTACCGCGTGGGCACATCGGGCGACTTTGCTACATATTCTTCTGGCGTGGCTGTATCTGCCGGCAGCACCCTGTACGCATACGTTGAAGCAGACAACTATACAACTTCCAGCACAAATTATATTACCGCTGTAAGCCTGCCTGCCATGACCTTGGATTTTGGACAGAACTTTGCAGGAGTTGTTGATGCAGATATGAATATGGCTGTTTCCGAAGGCCCCACTGTCACTAACTCAGTAAGCGGTGACGAGACTAACTACTTCATCCCTTCTGCTGACGGCACAAACGCTCTTACCGACGAAAACATCTCATTCTATTTTAGTTATTCTGGTAATGATCAAAACAAGTGGTGGACACTAAAAACAACAGGTATGTATACTCCATTTGGACGCGGTTCTGCCAATATGAGAATTGGCAACCTCACTGCAGGCCAGATTGTTGTTGTGAATGCTTCTGCCATCAGTAGTGTGACTGGTTTGACAGAGTTGAGTACGTATAACTACGGCACCATGCACTATTACACGGCTACTGCCACAACGGCATACGTCAACATAGCCAGATACAATACCATCTATTCCGTTGATGTCTATACCCCAGATAACGAAATCGTAGGTGCCCTTGACTTTACCACGTCATGGAAGACCGCTACATCGACCCCTGTAACCCTTAAGCCTGGCGACAGTTACCATTATAGTTTTGTCAACCACAGTAAAGCATCGGTCAACGATCAGAACTGGCAACTTATCGTTGCCAATGCAGACAACACTTCCGACGTGATGGAGATTCGCGCTGACTGGTGGGAGAACCTTAATGGAGCAGACTATAGCACTTACAACACCCATCAGTATGGTTTTTCGAGCAATGCCGCAAATTATTGGAATTATTGCCCAAGTATGATGGAAGGAGTTTCCGTTGACATGACAGTGACGTTCACCACTGACAAGAAATTCACTATGACGAGCACGAATACCGCCGCAGATGGCACAACGACATGGACTTACAACTTCACGTCAGACCATACTGACGGACCAGACCTTACAAATTACTCTTCGCTGACCGTCTATCTAACTGTTAGCCAGAATTGGCTGGAGATTGAGTCCGAAGGCTATTCAGCCGTCTCCGCCACCATTCCCACCAGTGGCTTCGGCACTATCGCATCGGCCTACGCCCTTGACTGCGCCAACCTGCCAAGCGGCGTGACGGCATACAAGGTGAGCAGCATATCTGCCAGTGCAGCAACGCTGACGGAGGTGACGGAGGCTGTGGCAGCAGGCACGGGCCTGATTCTCAGCGGCACTGCCGGAACATATAGCATACCCGTGGCAACCAGTGGCTCAGACATCAGCGCAACTAACAAACTGAAGGCTGCCGTTACTGCTACGACGCTCGACGACGGCTCGTTCTATATCCTTCAGAGTGGCAAGTTCTGTCTCGTGGAAAATGCAGCCGACGAGACCGCCCGCACCGTGCCCGCCGGCAAGGCTTACCTCTTGGCCTCGGACGTGCCTGGTTCCGGTTCCGGTGCCCGTGCCCTGACCTTTACCTTCGGCGACGAGGCCAGCGGCGTTGAAGAGATTGAAAATGGAAAAATGAATATTGAAAATGGGATCTACGACCTGCAGGGTCGCAGGGTTAATTCACAATTCTTTGACGAGCAAAGCGGCAGAGCCGAGCGCACAATTCACAATTCACAATTGAACAAGGGCCTGTACATCGTGAACGGTAAGAAGGTGATCAAGTGACCTCTCAAATTCGTGATAAAAAACATAAACAATTCATGAGAAATTCAGGGTCAATTAATGGCAATTCGTGTTTTAAAAAAGAATCAAGCATTATGAAAAAGATATATCAGAATCCGGAAATTAAGGTTGTCAACGTTCAGACTGCAACGATGATTGCAGAGTCTACACATAGCGTAGGCTTTGGCAGTAGTGTAAGTAGTGCCAGCGGCGCAGAGGCCCGTGGCGGCCTCTGGGACGACGACGAAGAAGAATGATAAGTAATTGAAAAAAAAGGGATGGCAGTTGTCCGCGAGGATAACTGCCATCACTTTTTGTTGTCACTATTTCAAGACTCACTTTGTTGTCACCATTTCAAGACTCACTTTGTTGTCACCATTTTACGACCCTCTTTTGCACTTTTTTTGATTATTTGTTTGGCCTTATCGATTGAAAAGTGTAATTTTGCAGCATGGAATGTTATTATCATTATTCACCTAAACAAATACCTATAACAATGAAAGAACTGAAAGGAACAAAGACCGAGCGCAACCTGCAGGAGGCTTTCGCAGGCGAGTCGCAGGCAAGAAACAAGTACACCTTCTTTGCATCGAAGGCCAAGAAGGACGGTTATGTGCAGATTAGCAACATCTTCCTCGAGACGGCTGCCAACGAGAAGGAGCATGCCGAGATCTGGTATAAGTACCTGAATGGCGGCAAGATAGCCGACACTACTGTCAACCTGGCCGACGCTGCCGGCGGTGAGAACTTCGAGTGGACCGACATGTATGCCCGCATGGCCCGCGAGGCCCGCGAGGAGGGCTTCGACGAGATTGCCGAGAAGTTTGAGATGGTGGGTGCCATCGAGAAGGAGCACGAGGAGCGCTACCGTAAGTTGCTCGACAATATCGAGAAGGAGCGTGTCTTCTCGCGCGACGGCGACGTGATATGGCAGTGCAGCAACTGCGGCCACATCGTTGTCGGCCGCAAGGCTCCCGACGTGTGTCCCGTCTGCAATCATGCCCAGGCCTATTTCCAGGTCAAGGCCGAGAACTATTAAGCGTTAGAACTTATAGTCGATACCCAGTCCCAGCACGTGGTTCGTGCGGCTGAAGGTGTCGGTACCCTTTATGCTGGGCAGGCCCTGATAGTTGGCCTGCTCTTTTTTATAGTCGCTGTAGAGCGAGCAGAAATAACTCACGTTGAGGCGCATCTTCTCGCTCAGGTTGATGGCGGCGCCGCAGCCCAGCGAGTAACTGTCGCAGGCAAACGATGTGTGGCTCTGGTAGTCGTCGCTCAGGCCGTAGTCCGTGCGCTGTCCGCCGAGGCTCACCGTCACCTTGTCGCTGACATCGTACTCGGCACCGAGCAGGAACTCGTGCGTGCCATGCTTCAGCGTCTCCTGTCGGTCGTTGGCCATCTTGGCATTCTTGTCGTCAAAGAAGTGATATTCCACGGCGGCACGCAGCCTTGGCGTGAACGCATACTGTGCGGCGACGACGAGCAGGGCCGGCATGTCGTAGCGCACCTCCTCGTCGGGCATGAAGTCCTTGACCTTCGCGGCCATGGCGTCGCCCATGCTGGCGGCGAGCCCTGCCAGCGTTGTGGCGTTGCCCACCTGTTCGGCCGTGGCTTTGATGTCGGTCTTCTGGCCCATCATCGTCACGCTGAGCGCCTCGGTGTCGTTGGTGGTGTTGATCTTCGTGCGGAACTCATAGCGGGCGGCCAGCGTCAGCGGCCCCTGGTGGTAGTCCACGCTCACGATGGGTGCGAAGCCCCAGCCGCGCTGTATGACGTCCAGTTGCAGGTCCATGAGTTGCTGGCTGCCCAGCGCGGGCAGTGTTGTCGCCGTCACGTAGCCGCGGTTATAGCCGTCGTAGTAGTTGGCCCTTAGGCCTACGGCCGCCGACAGGCAGTCGGTCACCTTATAGGCCACGTTCACCTGTCCACCATATATATATTGCTTGCCCTTCACCTCGGAGTCGATGCCATACATATTGGGCGCGATGACGGGGCTTGTGGGGTCGGCGATATTGGCCGCCACCGACTTCTCGTAGATCTTGCCCATGGTCATCACGTTGAACATCGGTATACCCTCGTCGTATTCCACGAAGCCGCCGCTGCCCACGATGCCGATCATCGTTGACACAGCCCAGCGCTCTTTCTTGTACGAGGCGAACAGGGCTGGCACGATGGGTGCGGAGGCCTTGCCGTTGAACTTCTGGTGGAAGGTGCTGCCCAGGAACGCCGGTATGTCGGTCTCTATGTCGCGGTTCTGCCACGGCTTCTGCAGGTTCAGCGACAGTTGCCAGCCCTCGTGTCCCCATGCCAGTCCGGCGGGGTTGCTATAGGCGCCGTCGATCTCCGTGGTGGCGCCGCGTGCAAACATTCTGTCGAAGGCGATGTGATAGTTGGTGTTGGTCATCAGGCCGCCGGCCTCTGCCGTCATCGTGGCAGCAGCCATTGCAATCAGCATAAATACTTTCTTCATAAACCGTTATTTTTTAAGTAATTCAAGTTTCACATTCGCTCAACCTTAGTAGTTAAAAGGAGATAGAAGTAGTTATCGGCCTTCGGCCTAAGCGGAGATGATCCAATCTACGGGCACACGCTTCTCGGCATCAAACCTCACGCCCACCTTGACGACGGGCCGGCCGTCGGTCTGGTAGGGGATGGCATAACTCTTGTCGTCAATCTGCTGAAGGGCTTCCTGGGCTGTGCCGTTCACCTTCAACTCGAAGACATAGATGGTGTCGGGCATCCATACCACCATGTCCACCCTCCCGCCGGCACACTTCACCTGCGTGCGCACATAGACGTTGAGCATAGAGAAGATAAGGTACATGGAGTATTCGTAGAATCCCTCGGCCGTAGCAGCCTCTTCGAGTTTCTTCTTGAAGCCCTCAACATACGGAATCGTAGCC
>JAFSYY010000027.1 GCA_017455845.1 Prevotella sp.
ACAATTGTCCTTAGACCAGCAGCGATATTAGTAAAGCCCCAATAAGGCTCTGAACTATTCTTGGCTTTTGAGTAACATACACCATCTTTCATGATACCATAGGGGTAATACACATATGCATCAGCAGTGTATGTTCCAGTAGCCAATTCTTTAAGAAAAGTACCATTTGGTGTTACTGCATTAATAGTGTATGTATCGTTAGAAGGACTAAGTACTTGCATGGCAGCAATATAGTTTAGCCTTCCAAGAGTCACAGTGAAATTTTCTACGTTATTTGTAGCATAAAAGGCTAGATAACCATCGTTTTTGATAGGGTTACTAACGGTCGAACTAACACTCACGCTTATTCCATGGGTGCCTGTCTGCCCAACTTGAAGAATTAACAAATCGCCCTTATTTATGGATTTGTTTACAGTGAATGGGGTTGCAGAAACATTCTGATTTTGAATTCCATAGCCTGACCGTTGCGTGCAGGACCCAATACTGATATCATCTACATAAGTACCTGTGTCAATTGTTGAATTTTTGAAATCAATGTAGAATGATTTGCTGTAGTTTTCTACAGCATAAGAGGACGTTAATGTTACCGTGGCATCTGCCCACACATTACCAGCCCCCACGCACAGCCCTGCTGCTACGAGGAGCACTCTCATAGATTTGAGTAGTTTCTTTTTCATTGCTTTTTTTTTGATTAAAAATTAGAGTTATTAATAGTTCGTTATACGTTCTTCTCTCTGCCTCATCGTCTTGGCGGAAACTGGCTCAGAAGTGCATAAACACAAAAAAGCGCAGACCCGTCCATACTCTGACACAGGCCCGCTACGGCCTCAATATGCTTATGGTTGAAGTCTGCGCATAGAGCGCAGCTTCAATAGCATATTGGGTTTGCTCGTAAAATCTCGATTCGAGGTAGCGGTTCGTGTCAGAGATTGAGCAACAAAATGTTGTGTGTTCTTGCGTCCCGTTCTTGCTTTGGCAAGCGACCAGAGCGCTTACGAACACGGCTACAAAATTACACAAAATTCTGAAAACTGCCACCACTTTATATAAAAAAGTGCTAAATTTTATATGATTTTAGCAGAAAAGTGGTTTGAATGGTTACGAATAGGATTATTTTTCGTAATTTTGTGGTTGAAAATCGCTGACCCGATGCGGGAAGGCTCCAACGAAAAATGAAAACGGCTGAAATGAGCGATTTGAGGCCCAATGAAAATTAAAAATTGTGCATTCTTGACTGGAGTATCGAAACTGTATACACTTTGTATTTCTGCCGTATACAACTTGTATTCAGGCCGAATACAGTTTGTATACAGCCGGAATACATTTTGTATACAGCCGGAATACAAGTTGTATACGGCAGGAATACAAATGCCCTGATGTAAGAAGTCAAAGAATTCAAGTTTCGCAAGTGCTCAACTTTTAGTAGTTAAAGTAGTTAAGGGAGTTAAAGTAGTTAAAGACAACAGAATAGTCTTATCCCCTGCTCATCTTTTCGGAGCGTGGAATATGAAGCAGCAAATCTAATGTCTTTAACTACTTTAACTCCCTTAACTACTTAACTACTCAACTTGCGAAAGTTGAGTCAGAGAATGGTATTACTTGACGATGACCTTGCGGGTCTTGCCGTTGGTCTTCACCATATAGATGCCGGGACGCAAGTGTCCGCTGACGGCACGGCCGTTGAGGTCGAACATCTGTCGGGAGGTCACCGCGTCGGTGTCCATGGCATCGACACCCACTGAAAGGCTAATGCTCCAGACGTTGGAGGGGTCGGACTCCTGGTCGTCATAGACCACCGTGACATAATACTCGTCGTCGTTTCCGGCCTCGTCTGTATAGAGTGATACCGAGGGCTGTAGCGTGGCCACCTTTGTGCCGTTCTTATACACGTTGAAGCCCGTCACGGTGCCTACCTGGAAGTAGATGTCGTCGATCATCATGATGAAACTGCCCGTTCCGGGAACCTCTACCGTGCCCAGTTCGGTCTCTGCGTATTCACGCTTCTTGCTGGTGCGGTGCAGGGCGAAGTGCTTGGCACCGTCAGGCAGGTCGGCGGTGTACTGCTCCCACTCCTTGTCGTTGATGGTGAACTCTTCCTTGGCCACGAGGTAGGTCGTCGGGTCGAGGTTGTCGGCATCGGTGGTATAGAGCACCTCGATGGTCTCGTTGAAACTCATGTCGGTCACATATTCCGGATAATCGGGCGACTCATAGCCGCGATAGCCCTTGGCCCAGAAGGAGATGGTCTGTGCCTTGCCACTGAGTATGGGCGACACCATATAGTCGTCGTTGTCGACCTCTGCACCATCTTTGCCACTGTAGAAGCCGGCAAAATACTGGTCGCCGCCGTAGGGCATGAATTTCTCGCCGCCAATGTTCACATCCGGGCCAAGACCAGCCTCCACGGGATTCATCACGATGAAGGCCTTGGGCGTGTTCCAGTTGGGATAGTCCACTGTGCTGAACATGTTGTTGGGCTTCTGCGTATAGCCGCCGTCGCCGTCGACCATCGTCCAAGAACCCAGTCCGTCGTATGTGAAGGCAGCATAGCCCTCTGCACCGTCGGTGACAAAGCCCTGATGGTTGACCCAACTCAGTGTGATCCTGTCTTTCGTGTTAGTGCCTGTGATGGTTACGCCGGGCAGTGGGTTGTCGCTCAGCACGATGATGCTGGCCACCTCGCTCTTGTTGTTGGCCGGCTCTTCGTCGGCAGCGTTCACCACCTCAGCATATACCTTCATCGTGCCGGCTCTTTGTGCAGTCACCTCAAAGGTCAGGGTCTGGCTCTCGCCTTTCTCCAGGTTATCTACGGGCTGGTTGTCATCGTCGCGGTCGATAGTAGCAGTCAGCACATCATTCACATAGAGGTTCACCACGTAGTTCTTGGCCAGCACCTTCTCCAAGCCGATGTTCTTCACGCTCACGGTCACCGTGCCGGTCTCGCCGACCTTCAACTGCGAGGGAAAACTCTTCAACATGATACGCTGGTCGATATTCTTCTTGGTGAAGGCACCCTCTACATAGATGCCCGTCATCTGCATCTTGCCATACCTGTTGATGACAGGGTTCATAGGATCGGTCAGGTCAACATCAACGAAGTCGGTCTTGCCGATAAGTGTGGCCACGCCCGTCTCAGTATCTATCTCATAGACGCCCGTGTCGCGTCCACCGTCTGCCACCGACAGTGTGTTGTTGGTGCCGCTGGTGTTGGCTGGGTCTATCTTTCCGTCGTTCATGAATCCTATCCAGTAGAGTTTGTCGGTGCGGAAGTCGAAGGTGGCCGACATACGCAGCGACTGGCTCTTGAAGCCAACGTTGCCTACGGTGGTCAGTTTGCCGTCGGTCTTGCTCACGGTATACACGTTGCCGCTGGCATCGATGGCATAGAGCACACCCTTGGAGTTGACGGCGATGCACTCCGGCGCACCGTAGATAAAGCCTTCACGCGAGATATTGGTCACCTTGAACGTCTCCATGTCGAGCGTGCCGAACTTATACGTGCTGCCGTCGTAGAAGATACCATATACGATATCGTTGTAGGGGTCGTAGGTCAGGTCGATGGGCTGCGTGGTCATCGTGGCCACCTGCTGGTATTTCACATTTTTGTAAAGGCCCGTTTCTTCGTCCTGGCCGTCCCATGTCCATTTACGGACCTTGACGACGTAGGTCTCTGAGCCATACTCGCTGTCCATGTCTTCCCAGCCCGTCTCGCTCATGAAGAACGAGTAATAGGCATCGCCGGTGTACACACCACCCGTGTTGCTGTAGAGTACATGGTTGCGAATCAGAAATTCCGGTAGCAACGGTTTGGTTGCCCCCGGGTCGAGAATCAGCGAGAGCAGACCATAGTTTGGCGCTCCGTCAGGGTGTGCCACGCCCTCTTCATCGATCCATGCACCGCCACCTACTGGCTGCTGCCACCATCCCGTGGCGCTGCTGTGAATGTCTTTTCCATAGTAGTACCAGTTAACGAGCGAGCCGTTGATGACGACATTCTCGCTCTGTGCGCTTGCTCCTAAGGGCGAGCCCAGCAGGGCTGCCATGGCAGCGCCTGCAATCAGTTTGTTCAGTTTCATTCTTCTATTTTCTTGTTTTTATGTAATCGTTAAATAATAAAATACGAGGTGCGAGGTGCGAGGTACGAGGTACGAGGTACGAGGTGCGAGGTGCGAGGTACGAGGTGTCTCGAATCATAGCAACTTCTTTTTTCACTTTTTCACCTTCTTACCTTTATATATATATACACCATGCGCCTGGCTGTTGCCTACGCGACGTCCCTGCAGGTCGTAGCAATCATCATTTTGTGCTTTATCATTGAGCGTAGCGCTGATACCTGTTGAAGTGCTGTCGACCAATAGGAAATCATCGAGATAGGTGCGGTCGTTGGTGACGAAGCGCACGAAGTAACTGCCAGCGGCGGGCAGGTCGATGGTCTTCACGCCGTCAGCCTCATACTTGTCGTAGGTAGCAGCCACCGTCCAGTTGGTCTTGTCGGTGGAATAACTGACCTCGAGTTTGCTGCTGAAACTGTTCCAGCCGATGGCCGTCTTCGAGAAGTAGAACTGCAGTGCCTGGTTGTCTTTGGCATTGAAGAACGGTGTGATGAGCGTGCCGCCCTCGCTGGTGTCGGTGATGACGACTGCCGGTGTGTCGAGCATAAACGGCTCGCCGATGTGCCAGCCACCCTCCACGGTCCAACCCGACGGCATGG
The DNA here is from genome assembly GCA_017455845.1 of Prevotella sp. GTDB lineage: Bacteria > Bacteroidota > Bacteroidia > Bacteroidales > Bacteroidaceae > Prevotella. The sequence goes on from JAFSYY010000027.1 coordinate 4,712, forward strand.
GGTCGTTCTCCTTATAGTCGTCGAAGTCTTCGCCCGTCCAGTCGGTAGGCACATCAGGGTCGACGGTCTTCACCTCCCATATACCGCTCAAGGCCACCGTCTTCGACAGTTCGCCGGCGGTGATGGTTAGCGTGGCAGCATACTGTCCGCCCTCCGTGGCCTTCATCTTCACGGCGATGGTGGTGGTCAGGCCTGCAATGATGGTTTGCGGGAACTCTTCCGTGCTGAATATGCTGGCATCATCGCCAGTGATGCTGAAGGAGGCCTCCGTGGTGACATTGCTCTTCACGGTGAAGGTCTTCACCGTCTCCGACGACACCGTTCCGAAGTCGAGGCTTGTGGCCGACACGGTGAGCGTAGGCTCCACGGCGCTGCCACCGGCCGTGGTGGCCGTAAAGTCGTCGAGGTCGGTATAAACCAGGTTCAGGGCAATATACTTGCCTTCTGCATCGTCGATGGCAAAGCCGTACTGCCCCCAGGTGGTAGCCTTCTCAATAGAGACCGAGTAGAGCAGGTTGGTGGTGACGGTACCGTCGGCCGTGGCCTCATAGACCTTGGCATAACTGGTTTTCTTCGAGCGCTCGTCGAGGTTGGACTGCAGAAAGAACTTCACATCGCCCTGCAGTTTCACGGGGATGAAGATATAGGCGGCATTATTGCTTGTAGACGATGACGACAGGTAGTAGTCGGTAAAGGCGAAGCCCTTCCCTTCGGCGTGCACCAACTGATAGTCGCCGGTGTCGGAGGTAGAGAGGGTACCGCCTATAACCTTCCAGCCGTTAGACAGTCCTGCGCCCGGCGTCCAACTGCTGGTCAGTTGGTTGCCGTCGGCATCAACAATGGTTACGTTTTCAAAATCTTCCTGAATTGTTTCAGCATACGTGCTTGCACCTCCAAGCAGTAATGCCATCACGAAAAGAAGCATCTTGCTCTTGGGTATTAGAGAAGCGGCCATAAGAGTAGAAGTCAGTTTCATTTAAGTTTCAATTTGTGAGTTTTAGCGCACAAAGATACAACAATTATTCATATTTCATCTTCCCGTCCTATCGTTTTTATTAAATTTTGTGTGTTTTTAACTATTGACATATATCAATATGGAAAAATTATGAGTACTTTTGCAGCCTGTTAAACAAATAATGAGAAAAAGATGCAGATAATCAAGAAATATCCGTTGTCGCTACTGTGCATTGCACTGGTATGGTATCTTTCCATCTGGTTTATGCCGCCTGAAGACCTGAAACTGCCCAGTATCAACTTCCTGGACAAATGGACGCATTTCGTGATGTATGGCGGCACATGCTCCGTCATCTGGGTGGAATATCTCCGCAGTCACGACCGTCTGAACTGGCGCAAACTGCTGCTTTGGGCATGGCTGGCTCCTGTGCTGATGGGTGGAATAATAGAGGTGGTGCAGTCTTACTGCACCACCAACAGATCGGGGGAATGGCTTGATTTCCTGGCCGATGGTGTGGGCTGTACCCTGGCCATCGGCATCGGTTTGCTCTTGAGAAACGTGTTGAAGCGCGGCTAAGAGCGTGTTGAAGCGCGGCTAAATCTTTGCCAGTTCTATCACCTTGTCGACGGCAGCACTGAGGCCGTCGACGTTCTTACCGCCAGCCTGGGCGAAGTGTGGCTGACCGCCACCGCCACCCTGGATGAGTTTGGCAGCCTCGCGCACCAGTTGTCCGGCGTTCAGGCTGTGGTCGCTGACCATGTCGTCGCTCATCATGATGGTGAGTTGAGGCTTGTCCTGATTGTGTGTGCCGAGGACACAGAGCAGCGAACCACTGATGGCGGCACGCACCTTGAAGGCGAGGTCCTTGGCAGCGGCAGGCTCCATGGGCAGCACGCAGGTGACGACCTTCACGCCGTTGACCTCACGGGCCTTGGCGATGAGTTGCTGGCAGCAGCGCTCCACGGCCTGTGCCTGGAACGACTCTATCTCCTTCTTCATGGAGTCGTGCTCGTCGATATACTTGCGGATGACACCCTCCAGGTCCTTGGCGTTGTTGAAGAACGCCTTCACGGCCTTCAGCGTGTCCTCGATATTGTAGAGCAGTTCCTCGCACTCCTTGCCCGTCTTGGCCTCGATGCGGCGTATGCCTGCTGCGACGCTGCTCTCACTGACAATCTTGAAGAAGCCGATACGTCCTGTAGAGGTGGCGTGGATGCCGCCGCATAGTTCGCACGACGGGCCGAAGCGCATGACGCGCACACGGTCGCCGTATTTCTCGCCGAAGAGGGCGATGGCGCCGAGTTTCTTGGCCTCGTCCATCGGCATGTCGCGGTGCTCGTCGCGTGGCAGGTCCTGACGGATCATGTCGTTGACCAGCCGCTCCACCTCGCGCAGTTGCTCGTCGCTCACCTTCTCGAAGTGGGAGAAGTCGAAGCGGAGGGTGTCGGGGCTGACGAACGAGCCTTTCTGCTCCACGTGGTCGCCCAAGACCTGTTTCAGGGCGTAGTCGAGCAGGTGTGTGGCGGTATGGTTGGCTGCCGAGGCGTCTCGCTTGTCGGTGTCGACGCAGGCCATGAACTCTGCCGTCGGATCTTTGGGCAGTTCCTTCACGATATGTACGGTCTGGCCGTTCTCGCGCTTCGAGTCGATAACCTCTACGGTCTCGTTCTCGCTGACGAGGACGCCCTGGTCGCCTACCTGGCCGCCCATCTCGCCGTAGAACGGGGTGTAGTCGAGCACCAGTTCGTAGAAGGTGTTTTTCTTCTGGGTCACCTTGCGGTAGCGGATGATATGGCAGGTGTACTCGGTGTAGTCGTAGCCAACGAACTGCTGAGAAGCCCCACCCCCAGCCCCTTCCTCGGAGGGGCTGGGGGAGAGGCTTACCCAATCGCTGTTTTCCACCTGGGCGGCGTTGCGGGCACGCTCCTTCTGCTTCTGCATCTCCACGTTGAACTGCTCCTCGTTGACCGTGAAGCCATTCTCACGGCAGATCAGTTCGGTGAGGTCGAGGGGGAAGCCGTAGGTGTCGAAGAGACGGAAAGCCACGGCACCATCCAGCACCTTACTACTCACCTCCTGACTCCCCAACTCCTTACTACTCAACTCCTTCTCCAGCAGCGAGATGCCTTTGTCGAGGGTGCGCAGGAAGGCGTCTTCCTCCTCCTTCATGACCTTGGCAATAAGCGTCTGCTGGGCCTTCAGCTCGGGGAAGGCGTCGCCCATC
>JAFSYY010000028.1 GCA_017455845.1 Prevotella sp.
AGAGATCACGCTGTCCGTCAGTAATGATATTGCCGATGTGCAAATCGCCGTGAAGACAGGTGGGCGTAGAGGGTACGGTATCCAAAAAACGGTCTATACGTGCCTTGAGATCGTCTGTCAGATTGGAAACCTTAGCAATCCACCCGCTCACCAGATCCTTCATGTCCGGCAGTCGCTTCGTGTCGGCAGGGGTCTGGTGTATCTGCTTGGCCAGCACGGCGAAGCGTTCTGACAGCGGCACCAGTTTGTCGGGCTCCTGCGAGATGATGCGTGTAAAAGAGCGCTTCGGCTGTATCAGTTCATACTCCGCTCCGAAGCGCGTGCCGTCGGTAATCAGGCGGATGGGCTTCGGCGTGGGCAGTCCGCTCTCGTAGACCACCTGATTGATTCGGAACTCGCGCACGGCATTGTCGGCGGCCATGCTGGGCATGAAGAGCTTGGCCAGCGTCTTGCCGTCCTTGTGGTTGTATGTAAGGGCTGTCCCGCCCTCACCTGTCTGAACATAGTCGTTCAGGTCAATCTGTTTGTAATTATCCATCAATTCTTAATATATGGGGTTAAATAATTAGTTTCACGCGGAAGCCACGCTTGGTGGGTTCCTCTATCACCTGACGGCACGCTGTGGAGAGCGCGTTGCGCTGTGCGCCGGATAACGGCGTGGCCTCCATCTTCTCGACCATAAAGTCGAGGGCGGTGACGGCCGACTGCTCGCTGTGGGTGATGCGGACGGTGATAGGACGATACGTGGCCATCACGTCGTCGAGCATTCTTTCGCAGAGCCGCTGCGCAGCAGCCTGCTTATCGGCGATGCCGTACTTATGGCAGAAGGCATTAATGGCCGAATACATGCCCAAGAAGTCGAAGTCGGGGCCGTCGATCTCGAACACCTCCTTGCGGATGCGCTGGATGAAGGCCTTGGTGGCACTGTGGACGGGCTGCTCGAAGATTTGCTCGGGCGTGCCGTCCTCATGGATATAGCCGTTGTACATAAAGAAGATGCGGGTCGAGACATCGCGGGCGAACTTCATCTCATGGGTGACGATGAGCATGGTCATACCCTCCTTGGCCAACTGGCGGATGACGCTGAGCACCTCGCCGACCATCGTCGGGTCGAGGGCCGACGTGGGCTCGTCGAAGAGGATGACATCGGGCTTCATGGCCAGGGCGCGGGCGATGGCCACACGCTGCTTCTGACCGCCGGAGAGACTCGACGGATAGACATCGGCCTTCTCCGCCAGTCCCACCTTGCGCAGGAGTGCCAGCCCTTCCTCTCGGGCCAAGTCCTCTGGCTCATGGCGCAACTGGCAGGGTGCGAAGATAACGTTCTCAAGCACGGTCATATTGTCGAAGAGGTTGAACGACTGGAACACCATGCCCATCTTCTGGCGCAGCCTATTGACAGGATAGCCCTTGGCAAGGATGTCCTCGCCATCAACAACGATGCTGCCGCCAGTGGGCTGCTCCAGCAGGTTCAGGCACCGCAAGAACGTGCTCTTGCCGGTGCCCGATGGTCCGATGATGGAGATGACCTCGCCGCGATGGATGTCGGCATTGATGTCGCGCAAGACGTCGAGCGAGCCGTAGTTTTTCTTCAAATGAGAAAGCCTCACCCCCGACCCCTCTCCCAAGGAGAAGGGAGTAGAATGTGACACAGTGCGACACTTGCGGTGAATAAAGAACCAAGTGCCACCACCTAATAATATAACAAGGAGAACTATTACCCCATAAAGCATAACAGTCTCCCCTCCCTTGTGGAGGGGTTGGGGGTGGGCGTCTGTGAGTATATGGCTTTCCCCTTTCCGCGTAACCAGCACAATGTGCGACTCGATATAACCGTCGGAGAAGAGGACCTGCTTGCTGCGTTCCTCGGTAATGCTGATTGAGCCCATGGCCAAATCTACCTTGTCGGTCTGCACGGCAGGAATCTGGGCGGCGAAGTCCATGGCGAGATACTCCATCTGCCAGTTACGCCTGTTGGCCCACTCCGTCAGGATGTCAATCTCCAAGCCGGAGGGCTTGCCAGAACTGATAAAACTGAAGGGTGGCATGGCGGGATAGATGGCCACGCGTAGCGTCTGCCCCGTGCCGCGCTGCGGGGGAATGGCCACCGACGAGGGGTCATCGGCGTTGCGCCAGCGGTCGTAGATCTGCTGGTAGGTGCCATCGCTGCGTATATCGGAGAGGAAACTGTCGAAGTCCTGCTTCATCTGCGTGTTGTCCAGACGGAAACAGGCACCTATGGGCATCGGCGGTATGCCAGCAGACACCGTGTCCACCTTCGCCGCTATCTCCTTGTTGAAGATTACCGATAGATTCTCTTCACCAGCCACGTCCACCTTGCCATTCTCCAGTGCGGCCAGCATGTCGGTGGTGTTGGCCAGCCGCATCATGTCGGCATCGGGAGCCATCTTGGTAACAGCCAAGTCCTGTATGCTGCCGATGACGACGCCGACGCGCTTGCCAGAGAGAGCCTTGAACACAGAGGGTGCTTCCGACGGAGAGCCATCGGACACGGTGGCGGGAGAACCGTCGCCAGTCAGTGTGGGCACGTAGCATGCCGTTCCTCCAATCAAAAGCACCACTGCCGCAGTGATGGCCTTCATGCGCCGACGCTGAACGAGGCTCTGCAGCAGCAGCCCGATGAGCCAGGCCATAAGGAAGTAGATGATGGCCGTCATGATGAGCGGGAAGAAGGCATCGAACGTGCGCGAGCGTATCAGGTCTGAGGCACGCGTCATGTCGGCCACAGCAATATAGCCCACGATGCTCGTGCCCTTGAGCAGGCTGACGATCTCACCCTGATAGACGGGCATCACCGCCCTGACCACCTGCGGCAGCACAATCTTGAAGAATGTCTGCCGCGGTGTGAAGCCCAAGGCCAGTCCTGCCTCCGTCTGTCCGCGGTCGATGCCCTGAATGGCTGTGCGCAGCATCTCACTGATGTAGGCCGCCGTGTTCATGGCGAAGGTGACGATGGCCACCACAAAACCCGTTGCATCGAGCGGTGCCATCACCACATAATACATCAGCATGAGCAACACCAGCACCGGCGTACCCCGCATCAGGTCTATATATACTTTGGCCACTTGCTGCAACCACTGGCGGCGGCTCATACGCATCCAACATACCAGCCCGCCGAGCAGCGTGCCTAAGACGGCGGCGCAGAGCGTAATCAGCAGCGTCAACTGCAAGCCGTCGAGAATCATCCTGTAGCGATCCTCGACAATCAGGTTATTGGTGAAACTATCGACTATTTTTTCAAACATGCTCATACGGTCAAATTATTCAAGTTTCGCATTCGCTCAACTTTAGTAGTTAAAAGGAGTTAGAAGTAGTTATCGGCCTTCGGCCTTAGGAGTTAGAAGTCGTTAGTTTCGACTTCTGGAAGAGTTCTGGAACGACAGGTCTATCGACTTTTAACTCCTAAGCGGCCATAGGCCGCGATAACTCCTTCTAACTCCTTTTAACTCCTCAACTTGAGAAAGTTGAATCAAATGACTACTCCAGTGGAATCTCGGGATGCTGCAC
>JAFSYY010000029.1 GCA_017455845.1 Prevotella sp.
ATCACCACGGCACAAAGGAACGAGTGCTCGCATTTTGTACACGAGAAGCCAGACTACGTTGTCGTCCTTCCTGTCAATCATGCCTTCCTCTGGACCAGAGTGCCTATGATTTGAACTTCTTTATGGCTGCCAAAACGCTGGCGTTAGGACATAAAAAAGACGTGGAACATTCCGCTGTTGTCCGTTCCACCATCTAAGGCTCTCGCATTGCCCATTACTGTTAAACAGACAACGTCAGAGCCCACGCCGATATGAATATAGTACTCCTTAACCTGTAGGATAAGGAATGCGTATAAACACATCCCGAGGACATCTACGTTGCTACGTTTAAGACAGTAATCGTTGAATTTGCGAGATTCTAGATGGTCTCAAACAAAGCGCTCGTAAACGCCTTTCTATGTTCTGATTCTCGCTACCCACCCATCCGCATCGGGGCTGTTACCCCCCTTCTGCCTCGGCGCAGGCTATCACCAACCGTTGATGTTCGGCAGACCCGCTGCCAGTTATCTCTGCATTGGTGCATACGAGAAATCCGCTGCAAAGGTACACATTATTTATTATATAAGCAAAAGAATGAGTGAAATTTTAACGAATAAAAAGAAAAAAGCCATAAGGTACTGCGATTTTTCGTGTGACCGAGGCTTGGTCATCGTGTGACCGAGGCTTGGTCATCGTGTGACCAAGGCCTGGTCATCGTGTGACCAAGGCTTGGTCATCGTGTGACCGAGGACTGGTCATTGTGTGACCAAGTGGTAGTTGACGAGTCCTTGAAGAGGTGTGCGTTCTATGTGTCCCAAGGTATAGCCCTCTGCCGCTGCTGCCTGTGCCAGTTGCTCCTGATAATAGAAGGCGACGCTTCCCACGGCAGCGAGGGGGAGGTCATGGCGACCGTAAGGATTGACGTTGCGCTGCAGGAAGAGGCGGAAATTCTCTACGACAATGCTGTTGAGAGCCGGCAGGTGCCGACGGGCATGTATGAATGGCGAGAGGGATGCCAGGAAACGGTTGGGCATGGGCTGGCGGTAGACTCGGTTGATGACATCGGCCAGCGACAGTCCCTGCTCATCTTCAAACTCACGGCGCACGGCATCGGTCAGCACGCCCTTGTACAGGGCGTTGAGGAAACGTATGCCAAGGACTGCACCGCTGCCTTCATCGCCAAGGACATAGCCCAACGGCGGGGTGTTGCTGACGATTTCACTGCCGTTGTAGAGGCATGAGTTGGCACCTGTGCCGAGGATGCACGCCAGCCCCTCATGACGGCCGCACAGTGCACGTGCGGCCCCCAGCAGGTCGCTGTGGGCTTCAACCTCTACAGCCATCGCGGGCACCTCCTGCTGCATGGACGCTTGCTGAGAGGTGGCAAGGGTCTCTTGAAGGAGCCGCTGCATCAGTGGCTCTTCCGTGGGGCGCACACCGCTGCCATAGAAATAGACGGCGGCAACGGGAAGGCCGTCCAACTGTGGCTTCAACTCATTATTGAGGATATGCCTGATGGTCTGCTCGTCCTGATGTACAGGATTTATACCCTGCGTATGGAGCAATTTTTCGAGGTACGAGGTGCGAGGTGCGAGGTACGAGGTGACCAGGGCCCAGTCGGTCTTGGTGCTGCCGCTGTCGGCAATCAATATGGTGGTATGGTTATTCATCGTGCTGAACGTTTATATTTCTTATACCTTTCTCTTATATTATCGACATATTCTGCCGTCTCCTGCCCGCGCATATAGCCGTTTCTGACCAGCGTGTCCTGGTAATACTGCGGCTGACTGAGCCGCAGGACGTATGTCTTGACATCGTTCCAGGCATGCGCATTGCGCCCGTCGCGCTCTGCCAGCCGCATGGCATCGCGTATATGGTGCAAGCCGCCGTTATAGGCTGCCAGTGCCAGGTTCTGCCGTTCGTAAGGGTTGCGCACAGCCGACAGTTCTGCTTCCAGTTCCTTCAGATAGCGCGTGGCGGCGGCGATGCTCTGCTCGGGGTTGTTCATCTGGTCGCGCGGTAGTCCCAGGTGGTCGGCCGTAGCCGGCATGATCTGCATCAGCCCCTTGGCTCCGGCCCACGACTGCGCATTAGGGTCGAAGGTCGACTCCTGGTAGCACTGAGCCGCCAGCAGCCTCCAGTCCCATCCTATCTGGTGTGCATATTGCTTGAAATAGGCATCGTAATGAGAGATGACCCCACGTGAGAGCATCGGTGCAAACACCCGCCGCCGCACACGAGGCTTGGTCAGCATCTGCCGCTCCTGACGGCGTGCCTCGTCCATCATCTGCGGGCGATACCAATCGTGGAGTGCCTCTGTCAGCAGTGGTTTATCATTGCCCAGCCGCCATCCGGGCGACAGCGAGTCGGTGGCATCCACCGGAAACATGATGATGTCGGCCTCGCCAGCCTCCAGCCGTGCCAGCAGTTCCGTTGTATCTCTGCACACCTCCACGCGCAGCCTGGTGCCTATCTGACTGGCAAAGCGTTCGCCCAACAGGTAGTGCACGCCCAGATGGGCGCCATGATAATCATAGTATGTCTCGGGGCCTGATAGCGTCAGGCCGATCAGTTCTCCCGCCTGCTGTATCTCCGTGAGATCAAACTCCGACGAAGCAGCATTGTCGGTGTTTCCGCCCCATGGTGGTGTGACCACTTCCTGCCTGTTGTTACATGCAGTCAAAAGGAGTAAAAGCAGTATAAATATGCCTGTATGTTTCAAAAATCTCATATTTTTGATGCAAAAGTAATCATTTTATTGCAAATTAAAGAATAATTCCGTAATTTTGCAACCGAAAACATAAAAAAGGAAAAGCGAAAAGGTGAAAAAATAAAAAAAGCGATGTTACGAATAGCAGTACAATCAAAAGGTCGCCTGTTTGACGACACGATGCAGTTGCTCGGCGAGGCCGACATCAAGGTAAGTGCCAGCAAGCGCACGCTGCTGGTAGAAGCAAAGAATTTCCCACTGGAGGTGCTCTACCTCCGTGATGACGACATTCCCCAGAGTGTGGCAACCGGCGTTGCCGACATCGGCGTGGTTGGCGAGAATGAATTTGTGGAGAAAGGCGCCGATGCCGACATTGTGTCGCGTCTGGGGTTCAGCCGCTGTCGCCTGTCGTTGGCCATCCCCAAGGAGACCAACTATCAGGGTCTGGAGTGGTTCAACGGCAAGACCATTGCCACCTCCTATCCCGTTATTCTGAAGAAGTATCTCAATGAACATTCGATAAATGCCGAGATCCACGTTATTACGGGCAGCGTGGAGATCAGCCCGGGTATCGGTCTGGCCGATGCCATCTTCGACATCGTCAGCAGCGGCTCCACGCTGGTGAGCAACAACCTGCGCGAGGTGGAGGTGGTGATGCAGAGCGAGGCCCTGCTTATTGGGCATCCGGGCATGAGCCAGGACAAGAAAGCGCTGCTCAGCCAGATGCTGTTCCGCTTTGAGGCCGTGCGCGAGGCTGAAGACAAGAAGTATGTGCGTATGAATGTGCCCAAGGCCCGCCTGCAGGAAATCATCAACGTGCTGCCAGGGCTGAAGAGTCCTACCATCATCCCACTGGCCGATGAAGCGTGGTGCTCCGTACACACCGTACTCGACGAGAAACGTTTCTGGGAGATTATCGGACAGTTGAAGGAACTGGGTGCACAGGGCATCCTGGTGACACCCATTGAGAAAATGATAATCTGAGTGAAGAGTGAAAAGTGAAGAGTGAAGAGTGAAGCGCTCGACCTCTGGTCGCTTGCTACCGAAGGGACGCAAGAATTTGCTACCGCTACAAATACAAATGAGAATAATAATATAGATGAAAATCATTAAATATCCCGAGCAAGGGCAGTGGGCAGAGATTTGCCAGCGTCCGCATTTAGACATCACCCAGTTGCAGGCAACAGTAAGCAGCGTGCTCAGCGATGTGAAAAAGCGTGGCGACAAGGCCGTGCGCGAGTATGAGGAGCGGTTCGACCATGCCGTGCTCAGTACGCTGGCTGTCAGCGAAGCCGAGATCAACGAGGCAGAGACGCTGGTCAGTGAGGACCTGAAGCAAGCCATCCGCCTGGCTCACGAGAACATCTACCTGTTTCATGCCTCACAGCAGTTTGAAGGGAAGAAGATACAGACGCGCCCCGGCGTGGTATGCTGGCAGAAGAGCGTGGCCATAGAAAAGGTTGGCCTCTATATCCCCGGCGGCACTGCCCCACTCTTCTCCACGGTGCTGATGCTGGCCACCCCCGCTAAGATTGCCGGCTGCAAGGAGATAGTGCTCTGCACGCCTCCCAACCGCGAAGGCAAGGTGAACCCTGCCATCCTGATGGCAGCCCGCACGGCCGGCGTGAGTAAGATCTTCAAGGCTGGCGGCGTGCAGGCTATCGGTGCCATGGCCTACGGCACGGAGTCAGTGCCTAAGGTCTTTAAGATCTTCGGCCCCGGCAACCAGTATGTGATGGCCGCCAAGCAGCAAGTGTCATTAAGTGATGTGGCCATCGACATGCCCGCCGGCCCCAGTGAGGTCTGCGTGCTGGCCGACGATACGGCAAATGCCACCTTTGTGGCTGCCGACCTGCTGTCGCAGGCCGAGCATGGCATCGACTCACAGGTGCTGCTGATCAGCACCTCCGAGTCTATTATTAACAAGGTAGAGGAAGAGGTGGAGCGGCAGTTAAGCCTGCTGCCCCGCAAAGAGATAGCATCCAAGGCACTGGAAAACAGCCGTTGCGTGCTCGTTGGCTCTGCCGATGAGATGATGGCCCTCTCTAACACGTATGCGCCCGAACACCTCATCATCCAGACAGCCAACTATGAAGAGATGGCCGGGCAGGTGGTAAATGCCGGCAGCGTGTTCCTGGGGAATTATGCCTGCGAGAGTGCGGGCGACTATGCCAGCGGCACCAACCACACGCTGCCCACCCACGGCTATGCCACCGCCTACAGCGGTGTGAACCTGGACAGTTATTGCCGTAAGATCACCTTCCAGCATCTCACGGAGGAAGGCATCCGGCAGATAGGGCATGCCGTGGAACTCATGGCCGAGGCCGAACAACTGGATGCCCACAAGAATGCCATGAGCGTACGCATCGCATGCGCTAGTGAAGAGTGAAGAGTGAAGAGTGAAGAATTTGCTACCGCACAGATTATGAGACCGTTAGAGCAATTAACAAGAAAGAATATATGGAATCTGGCACCATACAGTTGTGCCCGTAATGAGTTTTCTGGAGCCAACGCCACCGTGTTTCTCGATGCCAACGAGAATCCCTACGGCAACCCACTGAACCGTTATCCCGACCCGCTTCAGCAGGACCTGAAGAAAAAGATAGAGCAGGTAAAAGGTATTCCTGCCGACTACACCTTCGTTGGCAACGGCAGCGACGAGGCCATCGACCTGATGTACCGTTGCTTCTGCGAGCCCAAGGCAGACAATGTGGTGGCCATAGAGCCCACCTACGGCATGTACAAGGTCTGTGCCGACATCAACGATGTGGAATACCGACCCGTGCTGCTTGACGAGACCTACCAGATTACAGCCGCCAAACTGCTGGCAGCCTGCAACAAACATACGAAGGTGATATGGATATGCAGTCCCAACAACCCTACAGGCAACGATATCAACCGCGAAGAGATTATCAAGGTGCTGACAGGCTTCGACGGCCTTGTTGTCGTCGACGAGGCCTACAGCGACTTCTCCCGCCAGCGCCCCCTGCGTTTCGAACTGCCCCGCTACCCCAACCTTGTGGTGCTCAACACCTTGAGCAAAGCCTGGGCATCGGCCGCCATCCGTCTTGGCATGGCTTTCGCCTCGCCTCAGATCATAGATATATTTAATAAGGTGAAATATCCGTATAATATCAACCTGCTCACCCAGCAGCAGGCCATCAAGGTGCTGAGCGACCCGTTTGAGGTAGACCGATGGATACAACTCATCATGCAGGAGCGCAGCCGTATGCTCGAAGCCTTCAGCCTGCTGCCTGTCTGCGAGAAGGTCTATCCCACGGATGCCAATTTCTTCCTGGCCAAGGTGAGCGACGCCCAGGGCATCTACGACTATCTGGTGAAGAGAGGCATCATCGTGCGCAACCGCACCCGCGTTCAACTCTGCCATAACTGCCTGCGCATCACCATTGGCACACGCAACGAGAACAACGAACTCATTGGTGCGTTGAGACAGATGAGGGTTGAGAGTTGAGACAGATGAGGGTTGAGAGTTGAGACAGATGAGAGTTGAGGGTTGAGAGATGAGAGGTTAGAAAGCAATCTTCATGAAAACGGGGAGGTGGTCGGAATAAGTAATCTCCTCATTATAGTAGGACTCACCTTCCAGTTCCTTTGAATGGAAGATATAGTCTATGCGCACCTGCTTTCTCCCTGTGTAGGTAAACATCCAGCCTTTGCCACACTCCTTGAAGCCGTCGGTAAGGTCGCCGAGCATGGTGTTATAGACGTAAGAATACGGCACGTCGTTGAAGTCGCCACACACCACGACGGGGTATTCAGAATTCCTTATCTCAGCAGCCACCTGGTCGGCCTGGCGTGCACGCACCACCATGCCTCGCGTATAATTGCCGTAGATGGCACGTATGATGGCGTTGTTTTCAACGGGATTTCCCTGCATCTCCTGCTTGGCCAGTTGATGAAGTGCGCGGTTGAATCCCGTTGTCTCGAGGTGGACGTTGAACACCCTGATGATACGTCCGTTGATATTCACGTCGGCCCACATGGCACTGTTGTTGGTCTTCCCGAAGTCAATCGTCTCAGAGCGTTCGATGGGGTATCGGCTGTATATCACCATGTCGTGGCGTCCTGTTGCCATGGATGTGAAATAGCCCTTGTAACTGTCGGAGTTGAGTTTGTCGCCACTGGTGTTTTCATACTCCTGCATACAAATAATGTCGACCTTGTTTTTCTTCATCTCTGCAAGGATGTCCTGAGCCTTGAAGCCGGAAGTCTCGCGGCTGAACATTGCAACATTATACGACGCCACCTTAATGCCCGAGCGGCTGGTTTCTCCTTCGTGAAAGAATCCTGGCTGATAGACCGTGCCTATATAAGGTATGCTGCAAAGCAGTGTCACGGCAGGTATGGCGAGCCAATGCCAGCGTCGCCGTATGAGCCAGTAGAAGAGCATGACGACATTGCCAATGATAAGAAACGGCAATACATATACGAGCATGGCCATGGCAGTGCCCGATGCGGGGTCGGCCGTACCTCCGAAGAGTCCGAACAGTGTGAATATGGCTAACAGTACACTGACAATAAGAAACATGAAAGAGATGTACTTATAAACGCCTTCTTTACCCATAGACACTATTTCTTTAAGAGCCGATATACCTGTTAATTACCTCAATAAGGTCTTCCACCTTGAATGGCTTAGCCATAAACTCATCGCAGCCGGCTGCCTTTGCCTCGCGTATATTCTCTGGGAAGGCGTATGCACTGAGTGCAATCACCGGCACCTTATTGTTTACCTCCTTGATGATACGTATGGCATCCAAGCCGTCCATCTCAGGCATTCTGATGTCCATGAGAATAAGGTCGGGATGCTCTTCCTCGTTCATGGTGACGGCTTCTATACCATTATGTGCCCTGAGCAGATTGTAGCGTTTCTGCAGCACAATGCGCACCAGTTCGAAATTGCTCTCCTCGTCCTCTGCCACGAGTACGGTCTTCATGGCATGCATCTCCGACGGTGTGGTAACGCGCAAGGTACGCATGTTGGTGTTGGTGCGGTTGGTAACGAGGATGCCTCCCACCGTACCTGTGAACGGCAGCGTGAATGTAAATGTGGAGCCTTCGCCTAACTGGGAACTCACTTCTATATGTCCTCCCATTTTCTCCACGATGATGCGGCAGAGAGCAAGTCCCAGTCCGTAGCCACGCTGCTGCTCGGCATCTTTTGATGCGTATGCGTCGAAGATATGCTCAATGAATTTGGGGTCGATGCCCGATCCAGTGTCTTTGACGTAGAACTTTATCTCCTGTGTGTCGTTAAAGATCTCGTAGCCGTATGTAATGGAGCCTTTTGGCGTGTGTTTCAGTGCGTTGGAGATGAGGTTTGAGAACACCTGCGTGAGACGGTTCTCATCGGTATTCATCATGGCTGGCAGTGCCGGTTTGTCCCATACGAGGGAAACCGTTTCCGGGCAGCGGAACTTAAACAGTTGCTTGATACCGCTCATCAGGTAGTTCAAGTCTGTAGAAGTGTTCTTGATGACAATCTCTCCTGACTCAACCCTTGAGAGGTCGAGTATTTCATTGACAAGACTGAGCAGCCGGCTATTGTTGCTCTCAATGATTTCCATGTATTGCATGCGCTCCTCCTGGGAGTCAGTCTCTACCATGACCCTGGAAAAACCCTCAATAGCATTCAAGGGCGTACGAATTTCGTGCGACATATTAGCCAGGAAGAGCGATTTCATCTCGCTGGCCTTTTCTGCCTTTGCCGCTTTCTCTTCGTATTCCTTCAACTTTTTGTTGGCTGCTTCCAACTGTGTGTTAGCCAACTCCAGTTTCCTGCTGACATCTGAATATTTCTGTTGCAGTAATTCTCTTTCGTTTAAATCCATCGCAATACATTATATTCGATATTCGACTGCAAAATTAATAAATAATTTTAGATTACACGAAAGATTTGTTGAAAAAAATGAATAATATGTCGATTTTTTTATCATTATTTAATCAATACCACTGAACGGCATTGCTATAACTGCTGCGTTTGTCGTATTTCAAGGCATCGGTCAGGGTGGAGGCGTTGCATCGGAATGAGAAGTTGTAACTGGTATAAGGCGACAGCACAACGGAACACGACATATTAAAGCAGTGAAGGTCGCGTGAGAGCGATGCCGTGGTCATGGATATCTTCTTGTTCTCAAAGTCGTAGCCCGACGAGAACGAGATGTTCCAGCCGTCGCTCAGGCGTATGTTGCCGCTCATATTGAGGTTTTGCGTGAACTTATAGGGATAGCGCATGGTGTTGTAGTTGAATTTCTTGACATCGGTATCCTCACGCATCGTGATACCGTAGCCGAAACTCAGCGACCAGGGCAGCGAGAACTTCATATAGCCGTCCTCGTCGGTCTCGGCCATGCCTGCATTCTCTTTCTTGGCTCCGTGCTTGCCTTTTTCCATTTCATTGTCCAGGTTGCTCTCTATGCCTGTTGTCTCCTCCTCTTCTTCTTCGCTCTTTCGTTTGTTTTTCTTCTTGTCCTTGTCCACCCTTTCCCCCTTGAGCCATTTGATGATATCCGACACCTTCTCGTTGGAGATGGTGTACGACAGGTTTTGCGACATGCCCTGGAAACGTCCTATCTTGCCCTGTTCCCAGTAGGTGGTATGCTCGCTCAGTCGCGGTGTGGCGCCCACGGAGTCGGCCTCATATACATAACTGGCAAAGACGGCATTGAGGTTGAAGGTGTAACTCTTGGTCAGTTTCAGTCGCAGACGTGTAGAGAGGTCGCTCCACGGGCGTATGCTTGCCGCCATGTTATATGACATAGACAGCCCCAGTTCATCAATGAGGCTGATCTTCTTGATAGAGTCGTCGGCCGTTCGCATCTTCATCTCCAGGTTGTTCGACAGGTCGAAACTGATGCTTCCCGTCTTGCCCTTGCCCGGCACGCCATAGAGAGCGCCCTGATAAGGCGAATACTCCACCATGCTGACGTTGCCTTCGGCATCGGTCTTCTGGTAGGTTTCGTAATAGCCATAGCGCGAGGCACTGAAGTCGGGCGCATAACTGAGGCTTATCTGCGGTGTCAAGACGTGGCGCACGGCCTGTATCTTTCCGCCCAGGAAGTTGCGTGGCGGGGTGAGGAAGCCGTATAGTTTGGTTGACGCCGACAGGCTCATGTTCCAGTTATATACATTATAGAAGCCGTAGACCGTATCGTTGACCTCCTTGGAGTTGGTGTCGTCCCACGACCTGAACACCTTATTGAAATAGGTACGGTCGGTGAAGTTGACCGATGCCGTCAGGTTGATGTAGTTGAGAACGGTGAAGGTAGCGCTGATGGGAATGGTGTGCTGCATACCGTTGCGCCAGTCCTTGATCAGGTTGGAGTGCATCAGTTGGTCTTCCTTCGTCGAGATGGAGTTGCTGAAATGTCCCGTGTAGGACATGGATATTTTCTCATACCAGCGTTCCTCTCCCACCATGTGTTTGCGTTTGAAGGGATAGAATCGCGAGATAGAGACATTCAGGTCTGGCATGGTCATGGCGATAGACGAGTCGCGCATGTTCTGGTTGAGGTTCATCGTTGTGCTGATGTTCATGCCGATGCTCGAGAACGACGTGCTGTAGGACACCGACGAGGTACGCGTGGACTGTGTCAGCGACTGGGGGTTGTACATCGACGACAGGTTGTTGCTCTCATAACTGCTCGTGGCAAAGTTGACGCTGGCCGAGAGGTTGCTGTAGGGGTTGGCTTTTGCATCCTGACGGTGGCTCCACTGAATCTTGAAACTGGTCTGCTTGGAATAGTCGGGCATATTCTTCTCGCCCGTGACCGAGTTCTGGTAACTGGCATAGAACGAGCCGCTGTAGCGGTAGCGGCGGCGGTAGTTGGAGGCCGCACTGATGCCCCACGAGCCTTTGGTATATATTTCTCCTATGAGTTTCAAGTCCATCTTGTCGCTGATGGCGAAGTAATAACCGCCGTCGCGCAGGTAGAAGCCTCGCTCGGTCTCATCGCCATAGGTAGGCATGATGAAGCCGCTGCTGTAACTCTTGGTAAAGGGGAAGAAGCCGTAGGGCACGGCCAGTGGCAGTGGCACATCGCACACCACGAGGTAGGCAGGTCCGAAGACCACATCCTTGCCCGGGCGCACCTTGGCACGCGAGAGGGCCAGGTAGAAGTCGGGGTGTGGTGCATCGCACGTGGTATATTTGCCGTGCCGCAGATAGAGTTCGCCGTTAGCGCCGCGCTTCGACAGTTCGCTGATGAGGAAGCCGTCCTGCTGCTCGGTGTAGACCTGTTGTATGAGTCCTTTCTTCGTCTTGAAGTTAAAGGCCATGGTGTCGCTCTCGTAGGTGTCGCTGCCCATCTGAAAGACGGGCGTGCCGAACTTCACGCCCAGAGAGTCGCAGCCGCCGGTGGCATGCACCAGCGAAGAGTCAAGACACATATAGATATTCTCGCTCTTCAAGTCCATGTTCTGGTACTTCACGTGCGAGTCGCCGAAGAGACGGGCCATGCCTGTTCCAGCCTCATAGACGAGCGAGTCGTTTGCCGAGAACTGTACGGGCGAGTCGATGCCGTGCTTCTTGGTGCGGTTGACGCTGTCCAGCGCCAGCGAGTCGTCAATAGCCTTGTTATGCTTGTAGATGGCCAGTTCGAGCGAGTCCATCACCGTCGTGTCCCGTTTCACGGCCGCTGCCGGGGGCTCTTTGTCGTCGGGATACGAAGGCACTCCCGCCATCACGCAAAGGAAGACGGAAAGCAACAGGAATATGACCGATTTGCGTTTCACGGCTGCAAAGGTACAACTTTTTAGTGAATAGTAAAGGGTGAAGGGTAAAGAAAATGCTGCCGCCTTGGATATTTTTAACGCTTTTACTCAAAGAGGGCCGCCCACGACAAGAACTTCTCCACCCCCTCATGGCCGAATTTCTCCAGGCTCTGAGCCGCCTGCCCCACCGTCAGCACACGGTCGGGATGTGACTTGGAATAGAACTTGTCGGCATAGCACACCAACTGCTCCTCCCTTGTCTCAGGACAGAAGTCCTCTGGTGGCAGGGGAAGATGCTGACGTAAGATCTGTTCACGCGTCAACCCTGTGCCCGTGTGCCGTTCGCAGACACGTGCGTGCCGCATGAGGCCCTCTTCTCTCAACAGTTTCCCGCCAATCAGCCCATGTCGTATATACGGTTCTTCACCAATGCAGAAGATGCCTGGTGCATGACACCAGCGTATGCCGATGTCGTGGAGCATCGCGGCTTCTTCCAGGAACTGAAGGTCAAGGTTCAGTTGCGGATGGCGTCGGCCTGCCTCCAGGCAGCGGTCGGCCACCTGCCGTGAGTGTTTCACGAGCAGTTGTTTCAACTCATCGTCCTGCGGATAGTATTTGTCTATTATTGCCTGATAGTTCACTTTCTAATGCTAATACAAGTCGGTGTTATATGCATCCACGCCGATGGTCTCCTGACTGCCAATGGTCAGCCGGCGGAGGTCGTAGAACGAGCCGTTGTAGATATCAAAGTCCACAGGCCCCTTGATGCCGGGCAGACTGCCGGCATCCGTATGCTGCCAGAATTTCCACGGCCCCTGATACTCCACGCTGTCCACATAGTAGTGTGCTATCCAGTAGGGGTACTGGTTGAACACAGAGTCGGCCAGATACTCCGTCTTAAATTTATAATAGGTATAGAGGATGGGCTTCACGCCGTAATGGCGCTCCACGATATTCAGCCATTCCTGCACGCTCTGCTTAAACTCCTCCCTGGTCTGGTTCTTGGGTTTATGCTCTACGTCGAGCACCGGCGGCAAGTCGCCTTTCTCCAGTTTCACATTCTTGATGAAGAAACGGGCCTGGTCGGCAGCCGGCGAATGAAGGCTGTAGAAATGATAGGCGCCACGGGTGAAGCCGTATTCCCTGGCCTGGAAGAAGTTATCCTCAAACTTCTCGTCGACCTTCGTGGCACCCTCTGTGGCCTTGATCATCACAAAGCGTATAGGGCAGTCGTCGATGGTACCCTGGTTGCGCAGCAGGTCCCAGTTGATATCACCCTGATAGTGGCTCACGTCGATGCCATGGATATCGTAGCCTTCGGGATAGTTGATGTCGCCATAGAGTGCTCGCCATCGGAATCCGTAAGGCGAGACGAAGAAGAAATAGAAGAACCAGACATAGAGTGCTGCCACCGACAGGCCGCCTATCCACCACGCCCATCCGGGCACATGGCGCAGCAGCCTGACGAGGAGTCCGGGTTGCTTCCGACGAACAGGCGAAGTCAGACGCTGCCGTTTGCGGCCCGTCTGACTTCGCTTTGTTGTATTGCTGGTATGACTGACTGGCATTATTTGCCCTGTTCAAGAGCCAGCGTCTTCGTCGGCTGGTCACAAACCTCCGTGGGACCCCAGTATTGGATGGGACCGGGATAGACGTATGCCGTCTTGCGGGCCCACTCGTCGCGATGGGCGGCAAACTCCTTGAAGGGAGCGCCGTCGAGTTCTACGAGGGCCTTGCGGATGACAGGCTTCATCTCGCCGGCACGCTTCTCCATGTTCATCATCATCGTGATGGGCACACCACCGGCAATCCACTGCTCGGCTGGAGCCGTCGTATTCTTCACGATGGCCATATAGCCTGTCTTGCCGTTGGCAATCAACTGGGCTGCACTGGTGCCCAGGGCATAGCAGTAGTCAGCATCGAAGTTTGAAGGAGCAGCGCAGCGGCCCTCATAGCCAAAGAAGTGGTGCTGTGTGCCGAACTTGCCTGAGTATTTGCCTTCCTTCTTCATTTTCTCCAGCCTCTGAGCCACCATTGTAGACAGCAGTTTCTCGGTCTCGATAAGCGACACCTGGACGTTGCCATGAGGGTCGCGGTCGAGGGCCAACTGGCGGGCGACGCCCACGGGCAGGCTGTTGAACACCTTCAGGTTTTCCTCGGTGAGGTGGCTCTTGGCGAAGTCCACCTGCTCGTCGCGGCTGATATCCTTTGCTTCGGGCAGAGCCAGCACATCGTTGAGTTGGGCAATGAGTTTCTTGATGGCAGGGATAAACTCGATGACGCCCTCTGGTATGACCACCGTACCGAAGTTATTGCCGTCGGCAGCGCGGGCGGCTACGGCATTGGCAATATACTCCACGATGTCGTCGAGGCTCATGGCCTTGGCCTCTATCTCCTCCGAGACGAGGCAGATATTGGGCTGTGTCTGCAGTGCGCACTCCAGTGCGATATGGCTTGCCGAGCGTCCCATCACCTTGATGAAGTGCCAGTATTTGCGTGCCGAGTTGCAGTCGCGCTCAATGTTGCCTATCAGTTCGGAATAGGTCTTACAAGCGGTGTCGAAGCCAAACGAGGTCTCTATCTGCTCGTTCTTCAGGTCGCCGTCGATAGTCTTCGGACAGCCTATCACCTGCACGCCATAGTTCTTGGCGGCATAGTATTCGGCCAGCACGCAGGCGTTGGTGTTGGAGTCGTCGCCGCCGATAATCACGATGGCCTTGATGTTGAGTTCGCGGATAATCTCCAGGCCCTTCTCAAACTGCTCTACCTTCTCCAGTTTGGTACGTCCGGAGCCAATCATGTCGAAACCGCCGGTGTTGCGATAGTCGTCGATGATGTCCTTGGTCAGTTCCATATAGTTGTGGTCTACCAGACCGCCGGGGCCCAGGATGAATCCGAAGAGGCGGTTCTCGGGATTCAGGCGCTTCACGGCATCAAAGAGGCCGGTAATCACGTTGTGCCCGCCAGGAGCCTGTCCGCCACTGAGGATGATACCCACGTTCATCTTCGTCGTGTTGGTCTCTGTTGCGGGTTCAAACTCCACGATGGGCATGCCATACGTGTTGGGAAACAACCGTTTGATTTCTTCCTGGTCGGCCACGCTCTGCGTTGCTTTGCCTTCCTTCACTTTCACTGCGCCCTGCAATGCCTTTGGCAGTTTGGGCTGATAGGCTGCTCTTGCTATCTGCAATGCACTCTTTTCCATATATACCTTAATTATAATAAATAAAAAATATCGTTTGTGGATGCAAAGTTACTCATTTATCTCGAAAAAAGATGTGCGTTCATCTTTTTTAACGAACCTTTTTTGCCTAATTTCTTGGAATTTAAGAAAAAAAACACTATCTTTGCCGATATCTATCAAAAAATGTAATCTATGGCAAACAAAAGAACACTCAAGAGAGGCATCAACGTTATCTGTGAGGAACTATTCACAGAGGCTGTCGCAGCATCCCTTTACGGGCCGGAGACCAACCACGACAATGCGGAGGCCCTGCTTTTCACCATTGTCAAGATGCAGGCCGAATACACCTGTCGTGTGTCGCATCCTGAGCCGGGCATGCCTGCAAAGAAGTATTTCAAGGATCTCCGCGAGAAGTTCGCAGCACAGGCATCCGAAATTATCGACCAAATCAACAGCCTCTGATTAAGATTAAAGATGTGGAAAAAATTCTGTAACTGGCTCTTGTATAAACAAATGGGATGGACTTCAGAAATCACTGAGGCTCATCCTGACAAATATATCATCTGCCTGGCACCGCACACCAGCAACTGGGACTTCCTGATAGGCCAACTGTATAACGGTGCACACGGCCTTGACAGTAATTTCCTCATGAAGAAAGAGTGGTTCTTCTGGCCCTTGGGCCCCATCTTCAGGAAGATGGGCGGCATACCCGTCTATCGCCAGAAGCACACTAGCATGACCGACTCCATGGCAGAGACGGCCCGCAAGTCCAAGACCTTCCATCTATGCATCACGCCCGAGGGCACGCGCTCCAGGGTGGAGGAATGGAAGAAAGGCTTCTATTTCATTGCCCAGAAGGCCGGCATCCCCATCCTGCTCTATGGCCTTGACTACCAGCGGAAGCATATCCAATGCACCAAGACCATCATCCCTTCTGGCGACGTGGAGAAAGACATGCGCGAAATAAAACTGTATTTCAAGGATTTCAAGGGCAAACGGCCCGAACTCTTCACCATCGGCCATGTATAGGTTTCTTCTCATAGTCATCTCTTGCACACTGTCTTCTCTTTGCCTGACAGCGCAGACCACCTGGGGGGACACCGACTATCAAGGAGAGCCGTGGGTGAAGAACACCTCCCTACCCTACACCATAGACCACGGTCTGAACGGCCGCCATCTCTCCGTCTGGGCCAGCCACGGCCGTTTTTTCGACAACAACGAAGGGCGGTGGCAATGGCAGCGGCCACCGCTGTTCGGCACCACGGAAGACCTCTTCACCCAGACCATCGTCGTACCATACCTCATACCCATGCTTGAGAATGCCGGCGCCGTGGTGTTCACACCACGCGAGCGCGACTGGCAGCGCCATGAGGTCATCGTCGACAACGACGACCACTCGTCAATCTTCCACTATCAGGAGCAGAGCATACGCTACGGCTGGAACGATGCGCCGGGCAAGGGCTTCGCTTTCCACGAAGGCACCTACCTTGACCTGGAGAACCCTTTTGAGGCAGGCACGGCGCGGATGGCCGAGACCACTCACAGCAAGTCCAAACTGAGCACCGTCAGTTATCAGCCGCAGATACCCGAGGAGGGGCGCTATGCCGTCTATGTGAGTTATACTACTGTAGACAACGGCATCGACGATGCCCACTACACCGTTTGGCACAAGGGCGAGAAGACCGAGTTCCGCGTCAACCAGTTGATGGGCGGCTCCACATGGGTCTATCTCGGCACCTTCGACTTCGACCAGGGCTGCAACGAATGGAACCGCGTGGTGCTCTCCAACCAGAGCCGCAGCAAGGGCTTTGTCACTGCCGATGCCGTGCGCTTTGGCGGCGGCATGGGCAATATTGAGCGGGGCGGAGCCGTCAGCGGCATGCCGCGATGCCTGGAGGGTGCCCGATACTATGCCCAGTGGGCAGGCATGCCCTACGAGGTCTACAGTTCCAAGATGGGGCAGAACGACTATGCCGACGACATCAACGTGCGCTCACTGACCACCAACCTGCTTTGCGGCGGCTCACCCTTCGCCCCCGACTCTGCCGGACGGCACGTGCCCATAGAGTTGTCGCTGGCCGTACATAGCGATGCCGGCTACACGGCCGACGGCACAGGGGTCTATGGGTCGCTGTCCATCTGCACCACCCAACATGGCGACAGCCTGCTGGCAGCAGGGCTCAGCCGCGAGGCTTCCCGCGAACTGGCCACCGACCTGCTGGACAACCTGACCGCCGACATGCAGTACCGCTTCGGAGAGTGGACACGAAGGGAGGTCAGAGACCGCAACTATTCCGAGACACGTGTGCCTATCGTGCCCAGCGCCATCCTGGAAACACTCTCCCATCAGAACTTCGGCGACATGCTCTATGGCCAGGACCCCAACTTCAGGTTCACCCTGGCACGCTCCGTCTACAAGACCCTGCTGCGCTACATCACCTCCCGGCATCATCAGGAGGCCGTCGTACAGCCCCTGGCGCCCGACCATTTCCATATAGAGTTTACCGACAAGAAAGGTGAGGTGAGGATCAGTTGGCAAGGCATCATCGACGGCCAGGAGCCCACATCGGCACCTACCGGCTACATACTCTACATCCGCCAAGGCCACAGCGACTTCGACAACGGCACACTGCTGCACGGCACATCATGCAACGTGAAACTGGAACCCAATGTGCTTTACGGCTTCCGCGTGGCAGCCGTCAACGACGGCGGGCGCAGTTTCCCCACCGAAGTGCTCGCGGCACTCTATAACCCACGCGCCAGGCAGACGGCCGTCATCATCAACGGCTTCCGCCGGCTGTCGGGTCCTGCCGTCAGCAAGACCGGCCAAGGCTTCGACCTGAGCGACGACATCGGCGTGTCATACGGCCGCACCGCCGGCTGGCTGGGGCTGCAGCGCAACTTCAACATCAAGAAGATCGGCATCGTAGACTCTATAGGCCTGGGATTCACCACCTCCGACTTCCAGGGCATGTTTATTGCCGGCAACGACTTCAACTACGTGCGCACCCATGCAGAAGCCATTCAGACGGCAGGCTCCTTCAGCATCGTCAGCACATCGGCACAGGCCGTGGAAAGCGGCGAGGTGGACCTGACACGCTATCAGGTGGCCGACCTGATACTCGGTCTGGAGAAAAACGATGGTCACAGCATGGTGTTCTATAAGGGCATACGGCAACCCATGCAGCGACGGCTGCGTGAGTTTACCGCCGCTGGCGGCAGCCTGCTTGTCAGCGGCGCCTATACCGGCTCCGACATGACCACCGACGAAGAAAGGCTTTTCCTGGCCGACGTATTGAAGACGCGCTTCGAGGGTGTCAACAGCGACCAGAGCGAAACCATACAGGGCATGGGCACACAGTTTGACATCTACCGCCGCCTCAACGAACGGCACTATGCCGCCACCAAAGCCGACATACTGATGCCTACGGCCGGCAACGCCTTTCCCGTGATGGCATACCCCGACCGCACAAGTGCAGCCGTGGCCTACCAAGGCAACGACTACCGCGCCTTCACCATGGGTTTCCCCCTGGAGTGTATCGTTGACAGGCAGCAGCGCGAATCCATCATGCGAGGCATACTTGATTTCCTTTACATAAAGAAATGATATTTAATAGAATAGCATAAATCGTATAAACAATCAATTACGCAATTGGCATTTAGTATTAAGCATTGAAAATATGGCAAGAATCCAAACCAACGCTTCGGGAACGAGAAGCATAGAAGTGAGTGAAGAGCATCTGACAACTATCGACAAGTATCAGTTGCTGCGCGACCTGATTGACTCCAACGGTATTGTCGACGAGGGTGTGCTCGACAAACTGAAACTGAACATCCGCTCACTGCTGGAGTCGGAAGCGGGACGCGACAAACAGTTGCTCGACCTCTGCCTGGATGTTATCTACCATCCCAACATGAAAGCACTGGGACTGCAAAACCTCACGAAACTCTTCCTGGAATGGAAGAAGAACACAATGACAGGAGACACTGTTGAAGATGGAGTATCGGCTGACTGACTTCCTGCCAACAACCAAGAAAGAACTGGAACTGCGAGGATGGGACTATGTGGATGTCATCCTCATCTCGGGCGATGCCTACGTCGACCATCCGTCGTTCGGGGCAGCAGTCATCGGGCGCGTCCTCGAGGCCGCCGGCTATCGGGTGGCCATCGTGCCGCAACCCGACTGGCACGGCGACTACCGCGACTTCAAGAAACTGGGTCGGCCGCGGCTCTTCTTCGGCATCTCGCCCGGTTGCATGGACTCGATGGTGAACAAATACACGGCAGCACGACGGCTGCGCTCCGAGGATGCCTATTCGCCCGACGGACGCCACGACCTTCGACCCGAATATCCCACCATCGTCTACACCAAGATCCTGAAACAACTCTTCCCCGACGTGCCCGTGGTGCTTGGCGGCATCGAGGCCTCCCTGCGGCGGCTCACCCACTACGACTACTGGCAAGACCGCCTGCGGCCATGCATCCTCTGCGACAGCGGGGCCGACATCATCAGTTACGGCATGGGCGAGAAGACCATCGTCGAGATAGCCAACCGTCTGGCCGATGGCCTGCCTGTTGAAGCCTTGCACGACCTGCCGCAGATAGTATATCTCGCCGACAATATCAAACCCTCTGCCGACGACATCGTCCTACATTCCCACGAAGAATGTCTGCGCAACAAGCGTGCACAGGCCGAGAACTTCCGCCATATTGAGGAGCAGTCGAACATGATGCACGCCCAGAGGCTCATCCAGCCACTTTCCACTGCGGCAGCAAATTCTTCACTCTTCCCTCTTCACTCTTCACTTAGTGTCGTTGTCAATCCTCCCTACCCCCCGATGACGACTGCCGAACTGGATGCTTCGTTCGACCTGCCCTACACCCGCCAGCCGCACCCTAAATACAAGGGCAAGCGCATACCGGCCTACGAGATGATCAAGCACAGCGTGAACATACACCGCGGATGCTTCGGCGGCTGCGCCTTCTGCACCATCTCCGCCCATCAGGGTAAGTTCATTGCCTGCCGCTCGAAGGAGAGTATATTAAAAGAGGTGAAGCAGGTGATTCAGATGCCCGACTTCAAGGGTTACCTATCAGACCTGGGCGGCCCCAGTGCGAACATGTACGGCATGCACGGCCGCAACCTGAAAGCCTGCGAGCGATGTAAGCGCCCCAGTTGCATACACCCTCAGATATGCCCCAACCTGAACACCAGCCACCAGCCGTTGCTCGACATCTATCGCGCCGTCGATGCCCTGCCGGGCATCAAGAAGAGTTTCATAGGCAGCGGCGTGCGCTACGACCTCTTATTATATAGAGGTAAGGACGAGGCCGCCAACCGCTCGGCCGAGGAATACACCCGCGAACTGATATGCCGGCACGTGAGCGGACGCCTGAAGGTGGCACCCGAGCATACCAGCGACCGCGTGCTGATGCTCATGCGGAAGCCGTCGTTCAAACTGTTTGAAGCCTTCAAGCGCATCTTCGACCGCATCAACCGCCAGGAGGGTCTTCACCAGCAGATCATTCCCTATTTCATCAGCAGCCACCCGGGGTGCCATGAAGAGGACATGGCCGAACTGGCCGTCATCACCAAAGGGCTGGACTTCCAACTGGAACAGGTGCAGGACTTCACGCCTACACCCATGACCATTGCCACTGAGACGTGGTACACCGGCTACGACCCCTATACCCTGAAGCCGGTCTTCTCTGCCAGGACACCGCGCGAAAAGCAGGCCCAGCGCCAGTATTTCTTCTGGTACAAGCCCGAGGAGCGTCGTGCCATTGAGCAGCGTCTGCGGCGCATAGGCCGCCCGGACCTCATCTCCCGCCTCTTTCGTTGAAGGAGGCGTTTTCTTTTCAAGACAACAAATGGTAACTGCTCATACGGCAAACTGACAACTCAACTTGCAAAACTGTATACAACCGGTATTCCTGCCGTATACAACTTGTATTCAGGCCGAATACAAACTGTATTCAGCCGGAATACATTTTGTATACAGCCTGTATACAAACTGTATTCGGCCTGAATACAAAAGACACACATTATTTACTGAGTCTACTTTAAAAAGTCCCTGCTACCGCAGCGACCGAGCCGCATGGCACTCCCCTCCCATGTAGGCAATTGCGAGGGGGGAGCAATTGGGGAGCAAAGCGACGGTGGGGCGAAGCCGGGGTAGGGGTGGGGTGACAAACTTGTTCAGTGGCAGGAAGATACAGACCCCAC
>JAFSYY010000030.1 GCA_017455845.1 Prevotella sp.
CTGCCCACCACAACACTTGCACTTCTGGCGCGGTCTGATTCGTTGGCTACTGTTACCTCTACCTGCACCGTTGCCCTGTCTTCAGAGACGGCTTGTGTCGTCACAAACACCCCGTTCTCAGCAATATGCAATGCCGGCATCGTCTGCAACCAGACATGGCGGTAGATGCCAGATCCTGAGTACCAACGGCAGTTGGGCTGTTCAGAGTTGTCAACCTTCACCACGACCTCGTTCACGCGTTCTCCCCTCGCTGCCGAAGACTTTCCCCCTCGCCCCTTGGAGAGGGGGTTAGGGGGTGAGGCCAAATAAGGTGTCATGTCAATGGTGAAAGGCGTATAGCCGTAGGCATGCTGTCCGGCCTTCTGACCATTGACAAAGACCTCTGCCTTCTGATAGACCCCCTCGAAGTGGAGTTTCACAATCTCCCCATCGGGTTTGGCAAAAGTCTTGCGGTACTCGCCCTTGCCACCCTGAAACCATCCGCCGCCGGTTCCAGTGGCTCCTTTCGGAGCATCGGGAGCCGTGTAGATGTCCCAGTCATGCGGCAGGTTGACGCTGACGGTCTTTCCGTTCTGCTGAAACTGCCAACCGTCATCGAAGAGTTGGTTTGTCTGGGCAAGTGCTGCCTGACTATAAAAGGCAATGACTGCTGTTAGTATCCAAATATTTGTTGATTCTTGTTTTCTGATCATAATTGAGTCTACTTTAAAAAGTCCCTACTACCGTAGCGAACAAGCCGCATGGCACTCTCCTCCCCTGGCAAAGCGGCTGTAGTCCTTTACCTGCAGCGTGTCGAGCGATGCGTAGGATTTCCCCTCGCCTCCTTCAGCAGCCCGGCGGTGTTCATGTTCTTGCGCGGGCTCGCATTGATAATGATTACTTTCTTCATTGCGGTATTTGTTTTAGTTTGAATTTTGCTGCGAAGATACGAAAAATTTTCCATGTTATCAAAAAATAATAGAAAAATGCGCGAACTTTCATGAAAAAGTGGTAACTTGGAACCTCGAGGCATGTTTTTTTTACTATCACAATCGTTTATATTCTTTCCATATTTGAGTCTACTTTAAAAAGTCCCTGTTACTGCCTGCAAACAAGCCGCATGGCACTCCCCTCCCATGTAGGGGAGTGCCATGCGGCTTGCTCTCTCGCGATAGTGGACTTTTTCAAGTGGTCTCCTCATTATAATTTTCATCATTGTACCTGCAATGTCTATTGCGCATGCTGGCAATTAGCGCACCGCCCCTTGCGTTCGCAGTATCGCTCGCACTGCGCACAGAGGTCGTAACCCAGCATCGTACCGAGGATGAAGTCCTCTTCGGGTGACAGTTCGTTGAGCGGACGGGTGACAATGAGGCGGATAGCATTGAGACATTCTTTGCGACCAATATAGAAATTCAGGTTGTTCTTGCCCGCAGGTTGGAGCACGAAGTCCATGTTCTGACTGCAGAGCCGTCGGGTGGCACAGGCTTCATATTGCTTCGGACAGGTGAACAGCACCATCTGGCGTACTCCCTTTTGGAGTTCGTAGATGTGATTCATCAGCACTTTCATCTCCATTGGCATGATCTCGGACTGTCTCATAAGGCTCTCTTTATTATAAATTAGGTGATATCTCGGCAATCCACGCTTCGATACGCGTATCGGTCTTGTCGTCCTCGTTCACGTCGTCGAGGGGCAGGCCCACGAACTTACCATCTACGACGGCCTCAGAGTCATCGAAGGTATAGCCGTCGGTATCAACGGCTCCCACGAAACGGGCGCCACAGGTCTTAATACCGTTATACAACTCACCAATGCCACCCACGAAGGTGTCGCCATACGACTCGCAGTCGCCACAACCGAAGAGGGCGATGGTCTTGCCAGAGAGGTCGGCACCCTGCAGCACCTTCAGACCGTCATACCAGTCGTCCTGCAACTCGCCAGCGCCCCATGTCGAGGTACCGAGGATCAGGTTCTGGTTGTTGTTAACCACATCGGCTGTAAGATCCTGCACATTGATGGCCTCACATCCCAACTTCTGGGCTATCTTCTCTGCGATAGCCTCGCATGTTCCTGTCGAGGAACCGTAAACTACAATTGTTGCGTTCATTTCTATTCTATCTAAAATGGCTAAAAATGCTGGGTGCAAAGGTACGACGAAAATCCCGACAGTGCAATACTCAAAACTGAGTGTTTTGCCGTCGGGATATGCAGAGTCTCTAATGAGACGCAATTAACAAGAAGTAGGTATTTGCCCACGTTCAGTTTGCCGTCGTAATAACTCAGCATCCCGACTCGGCAAAATCCAAATATGGCAAAAATATGAAATATTTGCGAATAAACTAAAAAAATGGAATTGTTTTCTTTGTTGTCCTTACAGTTCTCCGTTTTTTTTATTACTTTTGCATCGATTTAACAACAAGACGACATGAATAAATATGTAATAGCATTGATGGCAACGGTGTTGTCGGCAGGTGCTATGGCCCAGAAGCAGTGGACGCTGCAGGAGTGCATAGACTATGCCATGCAGAACAATATCACGCTGCAGAAGGCACGGCTGCAACAGCAGTCGGCTGCCGAGGAACTGAAAGGTAGCAAGGGTGCGCTGCTGCCCACGTTGAGTGCCAGTGCCAATCAGAGCGTGGGCTACAGGCCCTGGCAGGACACGGGCATTACCACCGTGACCAACGGCACGGTGAACACGAAGGTGGAGAAGACCTACCTCAACGGCTCGTATAACCTGAATGCGCAGTGGACGGTGTGGAACGGTGGCAAGAACACCAACAACGTGAAGTTGAGTCGCCTGTCGGAACAGCAGGCCGACCTGAACGTGCAGGAACAGGCCAACAGCATCCAGGAGCGCATAGCCCAACTCTTTGTGCAGATACTCTATCTGGACGAGAGCATCAAGGTGAGCGAGGCCAGCCTGGAAACCAGCCGCAAGACGGAGGAGCGCGGAAAGGAGATGGTCGAGGTGGGCAAGATGTCGAAGGCCGACATAGCACAACTGACGGCCCAGCGTGCCACCGACGAGTATAACGTGGTGGATGCGAAGGCCCAACTGGCCAACTATAAGTTGCAACTGAAGCAACTGCTGGAACTGACGGGCGACGAGGCGTTCGACGTGGCCATACCCGCAACGACCGACGAACAGGCCCTGGCCGATATTCCCGCCCTGCAGACCGTCTATCAGCAGGCACTGATCACGCGCCCCGAGATAGAGAGTTCGAAACTGTCGGTAGAGAGCAGCGACCTGAGCGTGAAGATAGCCAAGGCCGGCTGGCTGCCTACGCTCAGCGTGACGGGCGGCGTGTCGACCAGCACCAACTCGCTGTCGGCCAACGGCTGGGGCAACCAGATGAAGACCAACTTCAACTCGCAGGCAGGACTGACGCTGAGCGTACCCCTCTTTGACGGACGGCAGACCAGGACGTCGGTCAACAAAGCCAAGATACAGCAGCAGCAGGCCCTGCTCGACCTGCAGGACCAGCAGAAGACGCTCTACCAGACCATTGAGGGCTACTGGCTTGATGCGAACACCAACCAGCAGCGCTTCCGGGCTGCCCAGGCCACGGTAGACAGCGAGCAGCAGAGTTACGACCTGCTCACGGAGAAGTTCAACCTGGGCCTTACCAATATCGTTGAACTGATGAACGGCAAGGACAAACTGCTGTCGGCACAGCAGAACCGCCTGCAGTCGAAGTATCAGACCATCTTGAACCAGCAACTGCTACGCTTCTATCAGGGAGCGGAGGAAATGAAACAGTTTGTAGTTAAAGGTAGTTAATCTCCCTTAACTACCCACAAAGAATTGTAAATAGTAAATCGAAAATAATATGGTGAAGAACAAGAAAGTATGGATTGGCGTGGGGGTGATAGCCCTGATAGCCGTGGTGGCCTTCCTCTTTTCGGGCGGCAAGAAGGAGAATACAGTGTCGTTTGAGACGTCCAAGGTGGAGCGTAACAGCATCCTGAGTTCCATTACGGCCACTGGCACTATAGAGCCCGTCACCTCAGTGACCGTGGGTACGCAGGTCAGCGGCATCGTGTCGAAACTCTATGTAGACTATAACTCCGTGGTGAAGAAAGGGCAGGTCATTGCCGAACTCGACAAGACCAACCTGACCAGCGAACTGAAGACGGCGCAGGCCAACCTGTCGTCGGCACAGAGCACGCTGAACTACGAGCAGACCAACTACAACCGCTACCAGACGCTGTATAACAAAGGGCTGGTCAGCGCCGACGAGTACGAGACGGCCAAACTCTCGTATCTCAAGGCTAAGGAGCAGGTGAACACCTCCCGCGAAAGCGTCAGGAAGGCCCAGACCAACCTGGGCTATGCCACCATCACCAGCCCCATCGACGGCGTGGTGCTGTCGAAGGCCGTGGAGGAGGGCCAGACCGTGGCTGCCTCGTTCAACACGCCCGAACTGTTTACCATCGCCAAGGACCTTACCGACATGCGCGTCATTGCCGACATCGACGAGGCCGACATTGGCGGCGTGATGGAAGGCCAGCGCGTATCGTTCACCGTCGATGCCTTCCCCGACGACCGTTTCGAGGGCAGCGTGACACAGGTGCGCCAGCAGGCCACCACCGAGAGCAATGTGGTGACCTACGAGGTGGTCATCTCCGCACCCAACAACGACCTGAAACTGAAGCCCGGCCTCACGGCCAACGTCACCATCTTCACCATGGAGAAGAACGACGTGCTGGCCGTGCCCGCCAAGGCCTTGCGCTTCACACCTAATGAAGCCCTGCTCACCGAGAAGCAGACCGTGGACGACTGCGAGGGCGACTATAAGGTATGGACCAAGGACGGCGAGACGTTCAAGGCCCACAAGGTGGATATTGGCACCACCAACGGTCTGCTGACGGAGATTGTGAGCGGCATTGGCGAGGGTACCGACGTGCTTGTTGACTTCAGCATCAACGAAGGCGACATGCCGGCTCAGGAGCAGCAGGCCAGCAACCCGTTCATGCCACGTCCAAGGAACAACAATAACAAGAACCAGCAGAAGAAGTAGCGATGGAAAAGAAAACAGTCATCGAACTACAGAACGTGAAACGATACTTCAAGATGGGCAGCGAGACTGTCAAGGCCCTCCGTGGCGTCTCGTTCAAGATCTACGAAGGCGAGTTCGTCACCATCCAGGGCACGTCGGGCTCGGGCAAGTCTACGCTGCTAAACCAACTGGGCTGCCTCGACACCCCTACCGCCGGCGAGTATTTCCTGGACGGCATCTCCGTGCGCGAGATGTCGAAGACACAGCGTGCCCATCTGCGCAACCGCAAGATTGGCTTCGTGTTCCAGAACTATAACCTGCTGGCCAAGACCACAGCGGTAGAGAACGTGGAACTGCCGCTGATGTACAACTCCGAGGTGTCGGCTGCCGAGCGCCGCCAGCGTGCCATCAAGGCACTGCAGGACGTGGGGCTTGGCGACCGCCTCTATCATAAGTCCAACCAGATGTCGGGCGGACAGATGCAGCGTGTGGCCATCGCCCGCGCCCTGGTCAACGACCCTGCCGTCTTGCTGGCCGACGAGGCCACGGGTAACCTCGACACCCGCACGTCGTTCGAGATGCTCGTGCTCTTCCAGGAACTCTACCGCAAGGGCCACACCATCATCTTCGTGACCCACAACCCGGAGATAGCCGAATACAGCAGCCGCAACATCAACCTGCGCGACGGCAAGATTCGTGAAGACACCATCAACCAGAACATCAAGTCGGCTGCCGAGGCCCTGGCCGCGCTGCCGATGCCACAGGACGACTGATAGTTCACAGTTCATAGTTCATAGTTCATAGTTCATAGTTCGTAAAGAGTTAAAAATGAACATACTCAACCTCTTTAAAATCAGCATCAAGGCCGTAGGCAACAACAAGATGCGCTCGTTTCTCTCCATGCTGGGCATCATCATCGGCGTGGCGGCTGTCATTATCATGATGTCCATAGGACAGGGCTCCAAGGAAAGCATACGCTCGGAACTCTCGACCATGGGCACCAACCTGCTCACCATACGGCCGGGTGCCGATATGCGCGGCGGCGTGCGCCAGGACCCGTCGGCCATGCAGACGCTGAAGATGGCCGACTACCAGCGCATCATGCGCGAGAAGAAGTTCGTCACGAAGGTTTCCCCTGAGGTCACCGCCTCCGGCCAGGTGGTCTATGGCAACAACAACACGACGACCACCGTCTATGGCGAGAGCGCGGAATACCTGGACATCAAACTATGGGATATTGAAGAAGGCGACTGCTTTACCGAAGAGGACATCAACAAGGCCGCCAAGAAGGTGGTGGTGGGAAAGACCATCGTCACCGAACTCTTTGGCGAAGGTGCCGACCCCATCGGCAAGACCATCCGCTTCAAGAGCATTCCCATGACCATTGTGGGCGTGCTGAAGTCGAAAGGCTACAACTCATGGGGCATGGACCAGGACAATGTCATCATCGCACCCTATACCACGGTGATGAAGCGTATCGCCGCCCAGACATGGTTCTCGAGCATCGTCTGCTCGGCCATCACCGAAGACCTCTCAGACGCCGCCATCGAGGAACTCACTCAGATGCTGCGCGACAACCACAAACTGAAAGGCGAGGCTGCCGACGACTTCACCATCCGCTCGCAGGCCGAGATGATGGAGACCATGTCTACGACGATGGACATGGTGACCCTGATCCTCGTGGTGGCTGCCGCCTTCTCGCTGCTGGTGGCCGGCATCGGCATCATGAACATCATGCTGGTGAGCGTGGCAGAGCGCACCAAGGAGATAGGCCTGCGCATGGCCGTGGGCGCCACGGGTGCCGTCATCTCCCTGCAGTTCCTCATCGAGTCGGTGCTCATCAGCGTCACCGGCGGTCTGCTCGGCATCGTCGTGGGATGCTCGGCCAGCGAATGGATAGTGCCGCTGTTCAACATGCCCAGCAGCGTGCCCGCATGGAGCATCTACGTCTCCTTCCTCGTCTGTGTCTTCCTGGGGGTGTTCTTCGGCTACTTCCCCGCAGTCAAGGCAGCACGCATGGATCCCATCGAGGCTATCCGTCACGAGTAGTTTTTTGTAATAAATCTTAAATAATTAGCGGATTTTTTGGGGCAGTCGATATTTCCGGTGCATACAGTCTAAATAGTGCGCAGCCGCTCCCCTCCCTTCCGCTCGACCGCTTGCGGGCGCTTGCTACCAGCGGGACGCAAGAAGGGGAGGGGTTGGGGTGGGGTCTGTATCTTACTGTTACTGAAGAGGTTAGTCACCCCACCCCTGCCGGCTTCGCCCCACCGTCGCTTTGCTCCCCAATTGCTCCCTCCTCGCAATTGCCTACAAGGGAGGGGAGTGCCATGCGGCGTCATGCACCGGAAATATCGACTGCCTCCAAAACGGTCGTTAGACCGTTATTAGTTGTCTATGTTGTACCTGTTGTCTTTAAAAGACCAAAACCGCATCCATATTCTGGTCACGCGATGACCAAAATGGCAACCTTGTTTTGGTCACGCGATGACCAAAATGGCATCCTTGTTTTGGTCACGCGATGACCAAAATGGCGACCGCATTTTGGTCACGTGATGACCAAGGCTTGGTCGTCGCGTGACCAAGCATCGGTCACAGCATGACCAGGCCTTGGTCGCAGCGTGACCAGGCCTTGGTCGCTGCATGACCACGCATCGGTCCGGAAACGACCTGATAGCGGTCCTGAATAGGCTGCATATCATAAACAATTATAAAAATGGGGGCAAAGTGACAACTATGTCCCCGTTTTTTTGTAATTTTACCGCCAAATTATTGATTACACAAATAATAGAAAATATAACACAAATAATAGAAAAAAGATTACACAAATACTAGAAAAAGATAACACAAATAATAGAAATGACGATGGAAACGAATAATGTGGCTATTGACATGCGGCAGGTGCCTGCGGGCTACGTGTTATGCTTCAACGATGCATGCACCCGCCACGACGAGTGTCTGCGCTGGATAGCGGGCAGACAGATAGACAAGAAGATGACGATGGCGCAGACGGTGCTGCCTACCGTCCTGTCCAAAGCGCGATGCCCTTACTTCAGGAAGGCCGAGTTGATACGCATGGCATGGGGATTCGAAAAACTCTTTGCCGAAGTGAAGAGCAAGGACGAGAACAGTCTGCGCAACGCGATGAGGACTTATCTGGGGGGCAACGGCACCTATTCGCGCTATAAACTGGGTCGCAGGCTGCTCTCGCCGGAACAACAGACGTATATCATCGACCTCTTCCGCGACAGGGGGTATACCGAGGGATTGGAGTTCGACCACTATGTCACTACCTACGACTTCGACCATTAGGCAGCATGATTTGCAGCAAACTTTTAGTTAAACGAATGCAGAGATGGGTCTGTATCTTCCTGCCACTGAGCAAGTTAGTCACCCCACCCCTACCCCGGCTTCGTCCCACCGTCGCTTTGCTCCCCAATTGCTCCCCCCTCGCAATTGCCTACATGGGAGGGGAGTGCCATGCGGCTTGCTCGCTGCGGTAGCAGGGGCTTTTTAAAGTAGACACAAATAATATTATAATAAGGAGAAAGAAGATGAAAAAAAGTATTGTTGTTTTGTTAGGCGTGACAGTGTTACTGAGCAGTTGCGCCACCAATGCCGGCAGGGGCGCATACGTGGGCGGACAGTTCGGCCATGTGATAGGATCGGCTGTGGGCGGCATCGCCGGCGGCTGGCGTGGCTCCGACATGGGCTCGCTGATAGGCACTGTGGGAGGTGCGATGGCCGGAGCGGCCATCGGCTCGGCCATGGACAAGGCCGAGGAGAAGAAGTACGAGGAGTATAAAGCGCAGCGTGGCATCATGCGTCGCGAGTCGCAATACGACGACAGCGGCTACGACGCCCTGGGGCGCGGCGACGACCGCATAGACTTTTCTCCCGGCCAGCCATCGCTGGAGATCCGTCATCCCCGCATCCTGGAGACGCAGCGCGACGGCGTGCTGACGCGTGGCGAGGAGTGCTCGGTGATATTCGAGATTTACAACACCTCCGACCATCCCGTCTACGACGTGCGTCCGCTGGTGGAGGATGTCACCGGCAACAAGCATGTGAACATCTCGCCCAACCTCCGCATAGAGAGCATCGACCCCCACCAGGGCATCCGCTACACGGCAACCATCATGGCCGACGGCCGTCTGAAAGACGGTGAAATCATTATCCGTGTCGGCGTGGCCCAGGGTAGCAACGAGATTGCTTCGCAGACCCGCCAGTTCCGCGTGCCTACACAACGCAAACGGTAGGAATAGTGACTAAGTTATTTGCAAGATTAGTGCAAAAAGTGTAAAAATTACCAAAAAAAAGGGCAAATTTTTGCACAATAGTACCCTGTGTGTGCACACAGAAGACAGATTTTTGCCGAAAAGTTTGCGTAATTGAATAAAATTGAGTTACTTTGCACCCGATTTTCACGAAAAACGAAATTGAAACATCAAGTATTAACATTTTAAATTAGAAAATTATGTCAGAAATTGAAAGCAAAGTAAAAGCAATTATTGTAGATAAACTCGGTGTTGATGAGGCAGAAGTAAAGCCCGAAGCCAGTTTCACCAACGATCTGGGTGCCGATTCACTGGATACCGTAGAACTCATCATGGAGTTTGAGAAAGAGTTTGGTATTTCCATTCCCGACGACAAGGCAGAGAAGATTGGTTCTGTGGCAGATGCCATTGCTTATATCGAGGAGAACGCAAAATAATATTTACTGAATGAAGAATGAAGAATGAAGAACTCAGTTGGCAAATGGTCAATTGTTAAGATTATTCATTCTTCTTTCTTCATTCTTCATTTAATCTTATGGAATTAAATAGAGTTGTTGTAACAGGTCTCGGTGCCGTCACCCCCGTAGGCAATACGCCGGAGGAAACATGGAAAAACCTTATTGCGGGCGTCAGTGGTGCTGCTGCTATTACAAGTTTCGATACCACCAACTTCAAGACCAAGTTTGCCTGCGAGGTGAAGAACCTCAATGTGAACGACTACCTGGACCGCAAGGAGGCTCGTAAGATGGACCGCTACACACAGTTGGCCATGATAGCCGCCCAGCAGGCCGTCAACGACAGCGGCATGGATCTTGAGACCATCGACAAGAACCGTGTTGGCGTGGTCTATGGTGTGGGTATCGGAGGTATTAAGACATTTGAGGAAGAGGTGAAATACTACGGTGTTCACGAGGCTGAAGGCCCGAAGTTCAATCCTTTCTTCATCCCCAAGATGATAGCCGACATTGCTGCCGGACAGATTTCCATCCAATACGGCTTCCACGGCCCCAACTATATCACGTCGTCGGCATGTGCCTCGTCGAGCAACGCCCTGGCCGATGCCTTCAACCTGATTCGTCTGGGCAAGGCCAACATCATTCTGGCCGGCGGTGCCGAGGCAGCCATCTGCGCCTGTGGCGTGGGCGGTTTCAACGCCATGCACGCCCTGTCGACGCGCAACGATGAGCCTGAGAAGGCCAGCCGTCCCTTCAGTGCCAGCCGCGACGGCTTCATCATGGCCGAGGGTGCCGGTTGTCTCATCCTGGAGGAACTGGAGCACGCCAAAGCCCGTGGTGCCAAGATCTATGCGGAGTTTGCCGGTGCCGGCATGAGTGCCGACGCCCACCATATCACCGCCTCCCACCCCGAGGGACTGGGTGCCAAACTGGTGATGCAGAACGCCTTGGAGGATGCCGGCATGCAGCCCGAGGACATCGACTATATCAACGTGCACGGCACGTCGACACACGTCGGCGACATCTCCGAGGCCAAGGCTATCAAGGAAGTGTTTGGCGATGCTGCCTATAAACTGAACATCTCGTCGACCAAGTCGATGACGGGTCACCTGCTGGGTGCTGCCGGTGCCGTTGAGGCCATGGCCACCGTGCTGGCCGTGCAGAACGACATCATCCCGCCGACCATCAACCA
Organism: Prevotella sp.; assembly: GCA_017455845.1. GTDB lineage: Bacteria > Bacteroidota > Bacteroidia > Bacteroidales > Bacteroidaceae > Prevotella. Next base: position 10,910 of record JAFSYY010000030.1, read on the forward strand.
TGAGGACGGCGACGAGGATCCCGAGATTGACTATCGTCTGAACTTCACGTTCAACAAAGCCCAGCAGCGCACCGTGCGCGCCGGCTTGAGCAACACGTTCGGTTTTGGCGGTCACAACGCCTGCGTCGTATTCAAGAAATACGTTCAATAAGTAATGAGCAATTCTACTGTTTGGTAGTTAAAGTAGTTAAGGTAGTTAATGTAGTTAAAGACGTTAAGGTAGTTAAAGACGTTAGATTTGCTGCTTCAGATTCCATGCTCCGAAGGGATGTGTAAGGGATAAGACTATTGTCTTTAACTACATTAACTACCTTAACTACTTTAACTACCAAAAAGTTGAATTGCTTATTACTATTTAAAGTTTTTCTCCTATGACATTTCGTGATTTCATTGAACGCCTGCGCCTGTCGTTCCGCGAGGACAAACAACTCAGGCAGTCTCTGTGCGATATTATCGGCTTCTATCCTCACGACATCAAGTATTACAAGATAGCACTGACCCATAAGAGCAGCGGACAGCGCAACGACAAGGGGAGGCCGCTGAACAACGAACGGCTGGAGTTTCTGGGCGACGCCCTGCTCGATGCCGTCGTGGGGCACATCGTTTTCGAGCGCTTTGAGAACAAACGTGAGGGCTTCCTCACCAATACCCGCTCGAAACTGGTGAGCCGCGAGACACTGGGTAAACTGGCACAGGAGATGGGGCTCACCGAACTGATTCAGAGCAACACCTTCAAGCGTTCGCACAACAGTTACATGGCGGGCAACGCCTTCGAGGCACTCGTGGGGGCCATCTATCTGGATCAGGGCTACGATGCCGTGATGCGGTTTATGAAGAAACGCATCCTGGCGCAGATGGTGAATATCGACAAGGTGGCCTATAAGGAGGTGAACTTCAAGTCGAAACTGCTGGAGTGGACGCAGAAGAACCGCGTGAAGATGGCGTATGAATTCCTTCAGCAGTCTACCGACAAGCAGGGCTCGCCCGTCTTTGGCTTCGTGGTGAAGATTGAGGGCGTGGAAGGCGGCACGGGCAAAGGCTACTCGAAGAAGGAGGCACAGCAGGTAGCCTCGCAGGAAACGCTGCAGCGCCTGCGCCGCGAACCGCAGTTTATAGATGCCATCTTCCAAGCCAAGAGCGAACGCACCAAGATGGAGGAAGAGCCCACGGCGGTGGCTCCCGACCTGGAGGCCGACAAGGAGTTTATCATAAAGACAGAAAAAGCAGAAAGACAGGAGCCCCAAGAGGCTGATAAGGCCCATGAGCCCAATAAGGCCCATGAGTCTCATGAGCCCCAAGAGCCCACTCCCGACGACGAGTTCGACCTCTCCGACATTACCCACAACCCCGCAGAAACCAGTCGCGAGGACATCATCGCCGCCGCCGAGGCTGCCGCCTATAGCGAATGAAGACGGCTGAGACAAAAAGAGGGTTTATACAACTGCACCTGAGCGTGCTGCTCGCAGGCTTTACCGGCCTCTTCGGTCGTCTGATCACGCTCAATGAGGTGGACATCGTGTGGTATCGCATGCTGTTCACCAGTCTTATCCTGCTGGTGTTCACCGGCCTGCCCCGCGTAGGCTGGAAGAAGTTCCTGCAACTCTGCGGCTGCGGGGCCTTGCTCGGCATGCACTGGATGCTGTTCTATGGCAGCATCAAGGCCTCCAACGTATCTATCGGCGTGATCTGTTTCTCGCTGGTCGGCTTTTTCACTGCCATCCTTGAGCCGCTCGTCTATAAGCGTCGCATCTCGTGGGTGGAGGTGCTGTTCTCAGTCATCACGGTTGCGGGCGTGATGTGTATCTTCTCGCTCGATGCCCGCTACCGCTACGGCATCATGATCGGTATCGTCTCGTCGGCCGTCTGTGCCCTGTATGTCATCTGCAACAAGAAAGCCAGCGTGGGTGTGCGCAGCCGCACGGTGCTGATGTATCAGATGTCGGGCGGCCTCGTCATGGTCTCGGCCATCATCCCCTTCTATCTGCTTGTCTTCCCCAGTCAGCAGCCCGTCGTCGTGTTGCCCGAGGGCAGCAACCTCTGGTTCATGCTCTGCCATGCGCTGTTCTGCACCGTCGGTATGTATCTGCTGCAGATCCAGGCATTGAAGCGGCTCTCGGCCTTCACCGTCAACCTCACCTACAACCTGGAGCCCTGCTACACCATCGTCCTGGCTTTCTTCATCTTCGGCGAAGGGCGCGAGATCAATTTCTCCTTCTATATCGGCATCACCCTCATCCTGCTCAGTGTGCTGCTTCAAACCATGAGGGTGAGAGGTGAGAAGTGAACGTAACTTGATGGTTATTCGGCCTCCTGCAAAAGAAAACGGTCTTATGTTTGGCTGCCTCGTTTTTTATTTGTAACTTTGCAGCAAATTTATGGGTTAAACCTAAAGAAGAGATGAAAAATGAAAAGATACAGACCCCACCCCTGCCCCTCCCCTTCTTGCGTCCCGCTGGTAGCAAGCGCCCGCAAGAAGGGGAGGGGTGGGGTCTGTAAATCCCTTCAAGGGGCAGGATAGGGTCTGTATCTTTATTAGTATAATAGCGTACAAAGAAAGGCATAAAGATATGTTAGAGGTAAAGAACTTACACGCCAGAATTGGCGAGAAAGAGATATTGAAGGGCATCGACCTCGTGGTTAACGACGGCGAGACTCATGCCATCATGGGGCCTAACGGCTCGGGTAAATCAACGCTGAGTGCTGTGCTTGTGGGCAACCCGCTCTATGAGGTGACCGAAGGCGAGGCGTATTTCAACGGTAAGAACCTGCTGGAGATGAAGCCCGAGGAGCGTGCCCACGAGGGGCTGTTCCTCTCGTTCCAGTATCCCGTGGAGATACCGGGCGTGTCGATGACCAACTTCATGAAGGCGGCCATCAACGAGAAGCGTAAGTCACAAGGCTTGGAGCCGATGAATGCCGCCGAGTTTCTGAAACTGATGCGCGAGAAGCGTAAGATTGTGGAACTGGACTCTAAGTTGGCCAACCGCTCTGTGAACGAAGGCTTCAGCGGCGGCGAGAAGAAGCGCAACGAGATCTTCCAGATGGCGATGCTGGAACCGAAACTGAGCATCCTCGACGAGACTGACTCCGGCCTCGACGTTGATGCCATGCGCATCGTGGCCGAAGGGGTGAACAAACTGCAGACTCCTGAGACCTCGTGCATCGTCATCACCCACTACGACCGCCTGCTGGAGATGATCAAGCCCCAGTTCGTGCACGTGCTCTACAAAGGTCGCATTGTGAAGACGGGTGGCCCCGAACTGGCCGTCCAGATACAGGAGCACGGCTACGATTGGATTAAGGAGGAGATAGGAGAAGAGTAGTCTTAACCTGTATTATTCATGCCGTGGACACTACCGCAAGCGGTCTTACAAAAAACAAATAAAAACAAATAAAACCAATAAAAACCGCCTTGTTTTTCGGGGGTGTGGAGGTGCGAAGGTACGGAGTGTGATAATAGAAAAATGTTGTTCTTTGTTTTTTCTGTTTTTATTTGTTTTTTGAAAGACGCGTAGCGTTCCAAGCACTCAGGGTATGAGTAATGCAGGCTAAATGAGAAATGAGATATTATGGTTACACAAAACTCAGAACAGCAATATATTGAACTGTATAAGCAGTGTCGCGAGATGATTTGCAAACATTCGTCGGACGTGATGAATGCCGTGCGCGACGAGGCCTACGAACGGTTCGTGTCGGCTGGTTTCCCCAGCCGAAAGGAGGAGCGCTACAAATACACCGACATCCAGAAACTCTTCGCGCCAGACTACGGCTTGAACCTTAACCGCCTGCAGATACCCGTTGACCCCTATCAGGCCTTCCGCTGCGATGTGCCCAACCTCTCTACGAGTCTCGTCTTTGTGGTGAACGATGCTTTTTATTCGAGGTACGAGGTGCGAGGTGCGAGGTGCGAGGATAGTTCGAGGTACGAGGTGCGAGGTGCAATCATCGGCTCGCTGAAAGAACTATCCTCTCACCCCTCACCTCTCACCTCTCACCTCTACAACCAACTGGCAGGTAAGGCTGGCGATGCCGTTACCGACCTGAACACCATGCTGGCGCAGGACGGCCTCTACGTCTATGTGCCTAAGAATGTGAAGGTTGACCGCGCTATTCAGGTGATCAACATCCTGCGCAGCGATGTCGATCTGATGGTGAACCGTCGTGTGCTCATCGTTCTTGAGGAGGGAGCCGAATTGAAAATGCTCTTCTGCGACCATGCCGCCGACGACCATAACTTCCTCGCCACGCAAGTCATCGAGGCCTACGTGGGCGAGAATGCCTCGCTCGACCTCTATTGTCTGGAAGAGACCCACTCCAAGAACGTCCGCATGAGCAATGTGTATATCGACCAGCAGGCCAACAGCCGCGTGAACCACAACGTCATCACTTTGCACAACGGCATCACCCGCAACCGCCTCGACCTTACTTTCTCCGGCGAGGGTGCAGAGTGCCAGTGCTACGGCTGCGTGATTGCCGACAAGCAGCAGCATGTGGACAACAATACGCTCATCGTCCATAAGGTGCCACACTGCACCTCTAATGAACTCTATAAATATGTGCTCGACGACCAGGCCACAGGAGCCTTTGCCGGCCGCGTGCTGGTGGAGCATGGTGCCCAGAAGACCGCTTCGCAGATGACCAACCAGAACCTGTGCGCCACCCGTGAAACCCGTATGTACACCCAGCCGATGCTCGAGATCTATGCCGACGACGTGAAGTGCGCCCACGGCTCTACCGTAGGCCAACTCAACGATGCCGCCCTCTTCTACATGCGTCAGCGTGGCATCAGCGAAAAAGAGGCCCGTGTGCTATTGCAACAGGCCTTTATCAACGAGGTGATAGACAAGATGCAACTCGAACCTCTCCGCGACCGCCTTCACTATCTGGTGGAAAAGCGCTTCCGTGGTGAACTCAACAAATGCTCCGGCTGCAAACTATGCAGGTGAGACTGGTTAGACATCAGTCTTACGGTAAACTGACATATTCACGTCGCGAACTTGGTAGGTTTTCTAACCGCGTAGCGTTCCAAAAGACATTAATCCGAATGAGTTCGCGGCGTATTTAGTTTCGTTTTAGAGCAGTTACATTGAACACCCTACTTCAGAAAGTTGAAATACTTATTTTCAGTATGTGGGGCTTTGATTTGTCGATGGCATATTTCTTCAAGACACCCGGGCCGCAACTGCTGTTGCCCAGCCCCATGACGGCACAGTCGATGCTGAGGTAGGTGTGACCCTGATCCTCCAACTCATAGTCGTGGCTCTTCGAGGCGATGTGCTGGGCAGAGTAGGGGAGGGCAGAGAAGGAGAAAGGCTCGCCGATAGCATCGATACGCAACGTCTTACCCTTTTTGGTTTTCAACTCTACCATGGTGCAGTCTTCATGGTTGCCAGAGTCCTGCGGCCGTGGATAGTGAACATACTGCTGGCTGACGGTCGACGTCCACAGCCCGAGGGGGCACGACACCTTACGGTCGGGATAGTTGTCCCAAGGCCCTCGGCCATACCACGTGAGTTGTTCGTATTCTCGCGGCAGTTCGATGAGGATGCCAAGCCGCGGAATCTCCGGCAGACTGTCGGGGATGTTGAACCTAAACGTCAGTTCATTACCGTGCTGCTCGGTCCAGACAGGCACTGCCAGCGTGTCGAGGCCGCAACGCTTCCAGTCCTTCGCCAGCCAGTTGCCGAAACTGCGGTCGTTGTCGGTAGGAGCACGGAAACACTGGGTCTTGATATTGGCTATGAGTTGTGTGACTTCGGATGTGGCGGCTTTCGCTTTCAAGGGCTTGGGCTGTGCCGCCGATGTCTCGGCAAAGGCTTTTGGGCCATCGCCATAGACAGCCTGTACTTCATAGTATTTAGGTGTGAGGGTGCGGTCGCTCATCACGATGCCGTTCAGACAGAAGGCGTTCAGGTTGGGCTTGTCGCCAAAGTCACCACCATAAAGGAAAGACCCACCCCCAGCCGAGGGAATAGGCCCACCCCCAGCCCCTCCCGAGGGAGGGGAGTATATGCCCTGGTCCACCCAGTCCCAGATGAAGCCACCAAGCATGCGGGGTGTGGAGTTGATCTCATCCCAGTACTCCTTGAGGTTGCCAAGGGCGTTGCCCATGCAGTGGGCATACTCGCTGGTGAGCACGGGGCGCGGTCCACCGTCGGAGCCCACCCATGTGCAGCGGTCGCCATGGCGACGGGCTATCTCTAACAGCCTCTCCCACCGCGCATTCTCTGCACGCTCCTGGTCAGAGCCCTCGGGGATGCCGGGGTTGAGGTATTCCTGCATCACACGGGGATAGAAGCGGCTGATGACATCGACCGTCGAAGGGTCGTGGCCGTTGGTCGTTTCTCCCTGTGCACCTTCGTAATGCACGGGGCGGGTGGGGTCGAACTCATGGAGCCAGGCGGCCATGGCGGCATGGTTGGCACCATAGCCGCTCTCGTTGCCAAGGCTCCAGAAGATGACAGAGGGATGGTTCTTGTCGCGTTCTGCCATGCGGACGGCACGGTCCATGAACGCGTCGGACCAGTCGGGGGTGGAGGCCAGTGTGCCGCGCAGACCATGGGTCTCGCAGTCGGCCTCGTCCATGACATACATGCCCAAAGAGTCGCACAACTCGTACCATCGCGGGCAGTTGGGATAGTGTGCCAGTCGCACGGCATTGATGTTGGCCTCCTTCATCAGTAGCAGGTCTTTCAGCATCAGTTCCTCGGTCATCACGCGCCCTCGCAGCGGGTCGTGCTCATGGCGGTTGACCCCGCGGATCTTGATGGGGTGGCCGTTGATGAGCAACTGACCGTTGCGGATGCTGATGTGGCGGAAGCCTATTTGCTGGGTGACTTGCTCTACAACATGGCCAAGGGAGTCGCAGTGCTGCAGACGGAGTGTGTAGAGATGCGGAGACTCGACGCTCCAGAGTTTGGGATTCTTGATGGTTATCTCCATGCGGTTGAACTTGCGGTGGCCCCGCTGCGGGTACCACTCGTTCATACGGGCTGCCTTGTGGTCGAGGTCAAGGACTTCGCTGGTAGCCACAGTATCGCAGCCTACGCTCATGTCGCCGTCGAAGAGGGTGGCGATGAGGTGGAAGTCTTTGCCCGTAGTGCCGTTATAGACCGAGAACTGGGGATTGATGTAGAGCCCCCAGTCCTGTTCCTCCCCTTGATGGGAGGGGATAATTCTTGTGTGGTTCTCCCCTTGGGAGGGGAGTGTGCGAATGGCCATATCGCGAAGCCGGATGTCGGGAGTATGATATAACAGCACGTCGCGGTGGATGCCGCCGAAACGCCAGAAGTCCTGATCCTCGAGGTAGGAGCCGTCGCAGTACTTATACACTTCTACGGCTATGAGGTTCTCGCCCTGTTTCAGATATCGTGTGACGTTAAACTCGGAAGGCTCCATGGAACCTTGGCTGTAACCCACACGCTGACCGTTCACCCATACATAGAACGCAGACATGACGCCCTCGAAGCGCAGGAAGGTCTGGCCCTTGCCCTGGCCATGGCCCTTGCCCGACGCTGACGCGTCGGGGGTGGTGGCTGACAATGAAGGGCCATCAGACACAAACCAACTGGCGGGGAGGGTGAAGGTGCGGCGATACTGCCCTGTAGGGTTGCGCTCCTCGTAGGTGGTCCATTCCTTCTTCGGCTCACGGGTGACGTAGGGCGGGTCGATCTTGAAGGGATAGCCGGCAGAGACATAGATGGGTGTGCCGTAGCGCTGACCGCTGCTGTTTACCTCCCAGTTGGCAGGCACGGGAAACGTGGTCCATGCCGAGGCGTCGTAGTCGGTGCGGTAGAAGTCTGGCACTCTCTCCCCGGGCGTCTTCGTCCAGCGGAACTGCCAGTCGCCGTTGAGCGACAGTTGGCGGTCGCCTTTCTTCTGGGCAAAAGGAATGAAATAGGCCCGAGCGGGCTCACGGTTAATCTGTAGCACATGGTTGTCCTCCCAGTCGTGGTGTTCTTCAATGCATAATGCAGCATGCACCATGCATGATAACAGAGCAGCAAGGAATAATCGTTTCGTCATTGTTATCTTTTTCAGACCTATTATTATTGTATCTCAAGTTCTTTAAATAGAATATCTTTTGTGTCGAGGCGTACGGTGTAGGTGCCGGCATTGATCTGGGTGCCCGTGGTTGTTGAGAGCATCTTAAACTTATTGGGCGTGGGCGGGAAGGTGATGTCGCGGTCAACCAGCACGGCGTGCTTCGAGTCGGTGATGGTCATGCGCACCTTGACGGCGTTGCCGGTCGTGTTCTTATAGCGGAAACGAAGGGCATACTCCTGACCGAGGCCAGGCTTGATGATGAAGGAGGTGCTGTTGACCTTTGACCTTTGACCATTGACCATTGGCATCGTGGGCTGATAGATAGTGGCAGGACGAAGGTCGATGTCCTGCGGCAGTTCTTCCTTGGGCAGTTTGGCGATGGTGTCGGTGTCGAAGGTGTGCCAGGGGGTGTTGGAGGAGGGAGGAAGGAGGAGGGAGGAGGAATTGTCTGTTGCGGCGGCAATGGCAATGCCACAGATGATGGCCTGTCCGGCCTTTACCTCTGGGAAGGAGATGCGGATATGCCCATCCTTTGCCTTGGCATTGACGACGCGCTTCATGGAGCCAAGATAGCCAGCCTCGGCCCACGGGTCGAGGTCGTCGACGACGGTCTCGCCATTGACGGCGACATCAAAGATACGCATGCCCTCGTAATCGTCGCCCTCGCCTCCGCCTCTGCCGTGCCAAGGCTCAACGAAATACAACTCAATGCGGTAGTTGTCGGCGGGGGAACCGCCGCCCGCAGGGGTGGCTACAGGCACGTCGTACCACAGACGGTGACGACCAAAGCGGAAGAACTGGAACAGTTCGTCGCTCTTGGTGCCGCGGATGTCTTCTGAGATGTGACGTTGCGAGGCCTGATAGGGATGCATACCGAAGTCTTGACCCCATGAGTGGCTGATGATGCTGTCGTCGGCCTGCCATTGCTGTCCGTACTCATCCTTGAAGGCATCGCCACCGCAGTTGATGCGGTAGAGGTACTGGTAGCCCTCGGCGCCTTTGACAAGGTCGATGTTCCTGTCGGCGGCTATAGGCCGGGTGCCCGATGGAGAAGCATCGGGAACGGCGGCATAGCGTTGGCGGTACATATAATATGCCGGTGTGGGCTCCTCCCAGATGGTGGTGAGGCCTTTGTAGTTGACGGGACCAATCTTGTCGATGCGGCGAAGAGCACCGTCGGGCTGGGTGCGGCCGGGGTTGTCGTGCGAGGAAAAGAGCCATTGGAAATGACCGCATACGCCGGTACTGTCGGCGGCAAGACCATCGGCCACAGTGAAGGCTTTTTCTGCCAGGCTGGCTTTTTTCTCCAGCAGCGCGGTAAACGACTCCTCGCTGTACTTGGCCTCCCCATGCAGGTCAATAGTGCGCCATGCGCCGTACTCACCGTTGAGCAGTTGGTCCGGGCGTTTCAACTCGTTGTCGTAGTTGCCGGCATCGCCGCCGTAGGTGCCGCTCCAGTTCTGTATGACGTTCCAGTCGGTACCCTCGCCGCCGTTACACGTTGTGATGAGGCGCATCGTCGAGGCGGTGGGGTCGAGGCTGCGGATCAAGTCGGAACATTCCTCGGCGAAGTCTTTGGGCAGGATGCTCTCGTTCTGCAGTCCCCAGAGGATGACTGAGGGTGAGTTGCGGCGCTCTTTGATCCATCGCACCAACAGCCGCTTGAAGTTTTCGCGAAACTGCGGGGTGTCGTACCAGATATGTGCGGAGAACTGACTCCAGAAGAGCAGCCCCTGCTCGTCCAGGAGTTGTTGGTAGAGCAGATTATGCGGTTGATGGGCCTCTCGGAAGGCATTGAAGCCGGCATGGCGTATCTGTTTGATGCGCGAGCGTATCTGTTCGGGCGAAAAGGCGTGGCTGGCACCGAGAATATGCTCGTACTCGCAGGTGCCGTTGATGAAGACCGGCTGCCCGTTCAGGTAGAAGCGGTGGTCGTCGTGGCGGCTGGCACCTCCTGCCGTTGTGTCGGTCTTGGCACGTTCGGAAGCGTGTCCTGCTATGGCGGGCCAGGAGAGGCTACGGATGCCGTAAGGGGTTATGACATCATCGGTAGTGACGAGGGCAGGCTCACGCTGTCGGTTTGCGTCGCCGTCGTATGCCTCCGGCTGCTTTATCATCGTTGTGAGGGTGTAGAGGTAAGGGTCGGCAAGGCTCCAGCAGTGGGCTTTGGCAACGGGTGAGGCCTGACGAACCGTTCGTGTCTCGCCAGGTTCAAGCATCATGGATGCACTCAGGCGGAAAACCGCCTTACCGCTTTTCTCGGCGAACTTGTTGACGAGTTCAATGCTGGCGGGGGTGGTGCCGTAGTTCCTGACCTCGGTATCGATGAAAACAGAGTCGCAGGCCTGATTGTTCCAGATATGTACACCAAAAGGCTCTATTCTTACGTTGTCGGTCTCAACAAGGGTGACGGGACGGAAGATGCCGAAGGGCTGGCTGCCCTCTGAGAAACCATATTCTGACGAGCAGCCGCCGCAGACCCACGGCGAGGCGGTCTGCATGGCGGGATGGTCTACAAGGATGTGCAGGGTGTTTTTACCCGTGTTCAGCGCCTCTGTGACATCGAGGGTGAAGACGGTGCGGCCAATCAGTTCCTTGGGATATTGGGTGTCGTTAAGGGTGACAGTGGCGTATGTGCCTACGCCCTCGAACTGGAGGAAGTAGCGCTTGCCCGCCTGTTTTGCGGTGGTGAAGGTCTTGGTGTAGACTGCTGAACCGTGCAGGTTGCCGTGGCGTAACTGCCGATAGCCGTAATAGTCGTCGAAGTTATGGGGGAGGTTGACGACCGATGGAGAACTCTCGGGAAGGGTGATGCCCGAAGGAGAATCCTCGGGAAGGGTGATGCCCGAAGGAGAACTCTCGGGAAGGGTGATGCCCGAAGGAGAATCCTCGGGAAGGGTGACTGCCGTCCAGCCTTCATTGAGAGACGTGATGGTGCGACGGCCTTTCCGTTCCGGCGCGGGGAAGGAAACGCTGCTGCGGCCCATGGGCAGGCTGGTGGCAACGGCGATGCCGCGCTGCTGGTCGTTGTTCACGGCACAATAGAAGTGATACACCACGCCGTCGTGCTTCACCACGTAACTCTTGTGGGCAAACATCTCGTCGAAAGACTTAGAGGGGGTAATCAGGTCAGGGCCGTCCCAGTCCTGCCAATGGACGAGGTCACGGCTGACGGCAAAGGTGTTGAAGGCATTGTATGGCCGCGAGGGGTTGAAGGCAGAGAAATAGAACATGACGTAGAGGGGCGAGGGGTCTGCAACACTGTCGGCACCTGCCGGTGCGGGCATGCAGACTATCTGTGCGTCGCCCGTAATCGTGCCGTCGCTGTCGTGGGCAAAGACGGGATTGCCCTCGAAGCGCGTCCATCTCTTCATGTTGTCGGAGAGGGCAATGCCTATGCGCTCGCCCTTGGGGTGGCTGTCGTCCTTACCGCCAGCGTTGTAGAACATAATAAACGCCTCACCCCCGGCTCCTCTCTTCATGGGAGAGGAGCCGGGGGGGAGGCTGTAGATGGTGCTCTTGTATTGTGTCAACTGTTCCCACCACTGGGCATCCTTGTCGGCGATGCTCAGCAAGGGCTTGTCGGACGACTGCCATTCGTGGGCCGTCGTGACATCCTTACTGGTCCATGCCAGACCGATGTTCAGCGGTTCTCTCACCGCCTCATAGCCTGTGCCATGACCGCCGATATACGTCATCCAGTAGCGCCCTTTATATGTGCCTATACCATAGTCGCCGCCCCATGTCCAGTCGATGAGGGCAGGGAAGCCGCCACGCTGGTTCATGTCCCAGCCGTCGGCCTTGTAACTGAGCAGCCGGCCCTTCGTGGCCCAGTGCAGCAGGTCGTCGCTCTCGGCCAGCCATGTCTCGTAGCCGCGCCCGTCGGTGCCGTCCTTGCCGTTGTAGATTACGTAGGTCATATACCATCTGCCATCCTTGCGGAATACCGTGGGGCAGTCTATCTTGTGGTAGTTGTCGGTCGGGGCCACAACGAGGCCGTATTTATATGGCGTGCGCACCTCGTTGTAGATGTGCTGCATGACTTCTTTTTCAATGCATAATGCATCATGCATAATGCACAATGAGAGGGTTGTCAGTAAGAATCGTTTCATTATCATTATGAATTATGCATTATGAATTATGCATTATCTTTGGAACAGCCAGTCGACCTCACTCGATGGCCCGTTGAGGCCGCAGTTGCGAGGCTTGATGTCGCTTTGGGTAAAACCGGCTACCATGAGGATGCCCTTGGGCAGGCGGATGGTGTTACGTCCTGCAGGAAGAGTGTATTGGTGGATATTCACTTTTGGCAACTGTACAATGCTGATGGCATTGGTGAGGAGGGGCTCTGCCTGACCGTACTCATTGCCTGTGGCATCGATTTCCAGTTTGGGGGCTTTGGCAAATTTGCTGTCATCGTCTTTGAAGAGGCCGACAAGCATTTTTACGGGCTTGTCGCTCTCATATTCAATGGTGGTGCCTATAATTCTCGTGGAATCGCGATTCAGTACGAGGGCTTGCAGGCCTGCTAATTCAGGAGCGACAGAGTCGACAGGTGTGTCGGGCCTGTTCTCGAAGAGGATGGCACCTTTTTGGAGGGGTGAGAGGGGAGGGGTGAGGGGTGAGAGGTGAGGCGAGAGGATGGTGACGTTGGCGGGTATGGCTGCCGGAATCTTTGTGTCGGTATGTGCCACTGGATGTTTCAGTTTCTCGACATTCTCCTTGAAGGTGTCCAACTCCTCCTGATAGACGGGCGTCATCTCGCTCCATGTCTTAAAGTTGCCGTTGTCGCCCCCTATGGGTATGCGGCGCTGCGCCGTCTGCATGGAGTTGGCGTAGAGGTAGGTCTCATCAGTCATTCGTGAGAGCACCTTCCACAGGTTCATGCTGTTTTGCAGCAAGGGTATGGCTGCGTCAAGATATTTGATGTCTTTTGTCCATTTGTAGTGAAGCACCTGCTCGGCAGCCAACACCTTCTGCTGGAAGGAGAGGGCAAAAAGTGCATAGCATGCAACGTCGTTGGCGACACGGCGCAGTTCGTCCTGATGACGTGTGGGCTTCGCAAGGGCATACATCTTATCGATCATCTCGGATGCTTTCCTTCCGTGGGCCACGCACTGCTCGACAACGTCCAATGGCAACTCGCCGTTGTGGGGAATGTCGAAATGCTCAAACTCGACATAGTCAATGAGTTTCTCGCCCTCGGGACCGCAACTCTCATAGAACCCCGGGTAGATATTGAACTTGAACGGATTGACCAACTGTGCCATCGTCATGCCTAAGAGCAGCGTCTGGCGGTTGCCCTCGGTGATACCGAAGCGGCGCAACAACTTTGGGGCAATCTCGCCGGCCTCGTCGTAGGCCTCCAGCAGATGGCCGGCGGCAATGGTGTCGATGCCGTAGTATTCGGCCAACTGGTGCCGCCAGTAGGCGCTGTCGTCGCCGCGTTCGCTATTCCATGCATAGCGGCCCCAGGCCTGATACCACATCCAGTCGCGGTCGAGTTGCTTCAGTCGATGGCCGTCAGGTAGTTTGTCGGCAGTGTAGGGCCAGTCCCAGTAGGATGCCTGCGGGTAGAGATGGAGCCCTTTGGAGTGGTGGATGCGATGCATGGCCTGTACGGTCTTCTGTATAAAGGCAGGGCTGCTCCAGCGCCAAGGCTCCAGGTTGGCCAGGATATGTACATTGTCGATATGTACGGGTGCAGCGGCGGCCAGTTGGCGGTGCGTCTCTCCCCACGGGCCGCCCGGCTCGTAGGTCGTCAGGCTCTCGCCGGTGTACTTCGACATGGTGTAGATATTTGGGTAGAGGGGCAGGCTCTCGCGAAGCACCAAAGGGCCGTCGGTATCGTGAGAGCGGAGAACGATTGGGGGGAGGCCCGACGGAGAACCACCGGGAATGGTGGCTCGTCCGCTGGCAGCGAGGCCGTCCTTGATGCCGGGGATGATGGTTTCCTTCATCCATGTCACATCGTCCTCGATGGTTGCCATGGCCTCACCGAGGCAGACGAGAAGGCCTACGTTGGGATATTTCTCGATGAAGGCGGCGATGCTCTTGCGGGTGTAGTCGCTAATGAGCGGTGTTATGGGGCGGTGACGATCCTGTGTCTTCAGGCCGTAGTGGTCGGCAAAGGGCTTGCTCAGGATGATGTTATAGAACATCTGGATGACCCAGATGCCGCGGCGGTCGGCCTCGTGTGTCAAGAAGGAGTAGATTTCCTCGTTCTTGCGTAAGGTCTCGTCGTCAACCTCCACGGCGAAGGGGTAGTCCTTCAGACGGACAAGCGAGGCAAAGGGATGGCCGTTCCAGAGGTAGAGCGCATTGAACTTGTTTTCCACCATCATGTCGAGGTAGCGTATCCATTGCTCCTTGTCGTAGAACCAAGGGAAGTTCTCTGGCGTGTAGGGATATTCATAGACAGCATGCCCGGGCAGGTAGGTGGTCTTCTGCAGACCTATGCATGTGCCGCGCATAGCCATCTGTGGCGATTCCTCTATCTGTCCGATGGTGAGGCGGCCGGTGAGAAGTCGCTCGGCCAGTTCCACGGCACCGTAGATGACTCCCGACGGGTCGCCACCCTCAATGGTGATGTGGCCGCCTTCCGACAGTGTGATACGATAGCCTTCGGCAGAGGTGAGAGGCGACAGTTTGAGGCTGATGGTGTAGCCGTCGTAGGCATGACCTGCAAGTTTCTTTCGCAGATAGTCTGCGGCATAGCATTCGCGTTCGGTAGCATCGCCTCGCGTCTCAATGGTGAGGCTGGTAATGCCCGCCTGCCGCTTGATGCTGTCGCTCACTTGCGGCCCGTTGTTCTCCCACACGTTTCCAGGACCGCAGGCGTTCTGGAGAAACTTGTCCGACGGTGTCCAGTTGTCACGGAGTGTAATGTTCGACGAGCCTTCGTCGGTGTACAGATAGAACCAGTGGTTGGGGTCGTGGACATACGACGGCTTGGCGATGTCGCGTACCACATTCTCGCTGATGACGGTGCCGGGCTGGTTGCCCAGGGTATAGATGCCGGCGCAGTCGTACGTATGCTGGGCGTAGTTATATATAAGGTTCGCGTGAACCTTATTGTTTTTCATGCAGACAGAGTCGCGGTTCCATCCCCAGCCCAGGGATATGCCCGTATAAGAGACATCGTGGATGGTGTTGTGCTCAATGGTAATGTCTGAGACATAGCCTGCTGCGATGGCAACACAGCCCCAGTCCTCGTTGCTGACATGGCTAAACTCCGACTGCTCGATGCACTGCCCGCTGCATACTTCTCTGCTGTCAGCAGGCCGGTAGGGCAGGTGTGTCTCGAGTCCTTCGGGCGAGAAACTGCCTACTACCACGCCGTTCATCGCTATGTCGCGGAATATGCAGCCGCTGACCTTCCCGCCCTTGCAGCCAACCACATAGTCGAGGCCGGAGCCTCCGAGATGCTCAAAGCGGCAGTCCTCGAAACTGATGTTCTCGCCATAGCGCACTTCAACAGCGGCATCGGCACGTCCCAGCCATCCCTGATTATCGAGTTTATGGTTATTAGGGCGGTCAATCTGCGGCCGTAGTTTATAGGCCTCTGTCAGATACATGCCTGCCTGTAGGGGCACATGTCCTTTTTCTGAGGGTCGCATCCACGTGGTGTGGCTGAAGGTGACTCCCCTGATGGTGATGTCGTGTACGGGGCAGTCTGCTGTGCCGGCCACCTCGATGAGTGTCTCCAAAGCAGGGTAAGTGGCAAGCAATACTTTTACTGTGCGTTCATGTTCACGCGGATAATAGTAGAGTTTGTGTGCCCGGATGTCGTGATACCATTCCCCGGCGGTGTCGACCAACGCCTTGGCATTGGTGAGGTAGAAGGGTGAGGGATGGCCGGTGTCCGGTGTCATCGGCGAGGGCCAGGGACGGTCGAACTGCAGTTTCGCCTCCGGATTGTGGAAGCGCACGGCCACGGAGTCACCCTGGGGTGTGAGCGACAGGATGCGCAGATTCGACGTGCACCACATCTCGTGCAGCACCATCTCGACATACTCACAGCCTTCCTTGACCTTGCCATTGTCGAGTAAGGACGCGACGGCAGCCTTCGGAATCCACAACACCTGATTTCTCTTGTCGTAGGTCAGAATACGGTGCATCTGTTCGAAGTCGATGACATTGCGGGCACGGACGGCTTTCTCTTTCTCCCTCCACAACTGACGGAAGTCAACGGGCCGTCCGTTGAAGTCGGGAACATCGGCAGAATAGAGTTTATCCGTTGTCTTCCAGATGTTGATATCCTGACCGCCGCTGATGATGGCTCCGTTGCCCTCAATGGTCAGCCCGCTGTCCTCTGGCCGCAGGCGCAGCGGTTCATAGAGGTGATAGGTGCCCGGCGACAGACGGATGGTCACTGCCTTTGCCTTGCCCGTGCGTCGCAGTTCGCGGGCCTGTCTTACGGCCTCCGTCAGCGATGAGTCCGGCGTTATGCTGATGTCGGCTCCAAACGCGCTGATGCACCAGCAGCAAACGATGGCTAACAATCCTTTTCTCATAATCCTCTGTTTAGCCACACGCTCATGTCCTGAATACCACGGTTGTCCCATGCATAGTAGGGAATCAGCCGTATGCGGACTTTCTGTTGCTTCTTAGCACGCAGGTCGCGATAGAGGCTGTTGTTGTCCCAGAAATCCTGGTTCACCAGCACGGCATCACCCTCAAGGGCAATCATCTCATGGCCACTGATGGTGACCTTCTTTTCTGTAAACTGTATGTCGGTGGGGATGGCGATATCGTTAATACGATAGTCACCGTGAATATCCTCGCCTTCAAGACAGTAGACAAGAGGGCCGCGCATGACGGCAACCTGGTTTTTCGCCTCTTCTACCAGCGGGTTGGCTTCCACGAGGCGGGCCTGCATGGGGAGGTATAGTTCGATGATGTCGCCTGCCTTCCACTTGCGGGGCTGCCGCAAGTCTTCTGCCAGTATGGGTGCTCCGTTGAGTTTCAGCGTCATGTCTGTGCTCCAGCCCGGGATATGCATGCGGATGCTTTTCAGTGTCTTGGCCTTCTTGACGGTCAGGGTGACATGGCCGTCCCAAGGATAATTGCTCTGCATGTCCACTTCCAGGTCCTTGGTCTTCAGCGTGTTTTGTCCGTAGAGGTTCACCCACAGCGTGTCCTTGCAGATGGAATAGGCATACTCCTGAGCCTCGCAAAGGGTACGCACCGTGTTTGGCGGACAGCAGAAACACGAGATGTAGTGCTGTCGGTGCTTGGGCCAGCGCATCACGTAGGGAAACTCCTTAGTGCGCCGCAGGGCCTCGGTGTAGAAGTAGTCCTTGCCATCGAGGGAGATGCCGCTAAGTATGCCGTTGTAGAGTTCGTTCTCGATATTGTCAACATATTGAGGCTCAACAGTGGCCTGGAACATGCGCCATGAGAACAGCAGCATGCCAATCTGTGCACATATTTCGTTATGGGCGGCCTCCTGGGGTAACTGGAACTGTCGGCCGTAGGCCTGATGGATCTGTTGGATGGAGGGCTGGTCGTAGGTGGTGCCGTCGGGCGAGACGCCGTCGTACAGTGCACCGCATCCGCCAGTGATATAGATCTTATGCTGGATGATGTCGTTCCAGATGGCCGTGAGGTTCTTCAGCAGTTGTGCCTCACCCGTCTCTGCATAGAGGTCGGCCACCCCGGCGTAGAGATAGTTGGCACGCACGGCATGGCCCATGGCCTCGTATTGGTCGCGCAACGGATGGCGGTCTTGGTTGTGGTCTTCGCCATTGGTCACCGAGTCGCGGATGGCTATCAGGCCTTTGGCCAGCGTGAGATATTTCTCGTCGCCTGTTTCGCGGTACATCTCTGCGGCACCCATATAGTGGCTGGGGCAGATGGCGTTTCGCGACAGTTCTGCGGCATCATTGGTCAGGAAGTTGTAAAGGAAGTCGGCGGCCTTCTTGCCGCAGTCGAAGAGTGTGGTCTTGCCAGTGGCACGCTTATGCACAATGCCGGCCGTCATCAGGTGGCCGAGGTTGTAGGTCTCGAAGTTCAGGCGCGAGGCGAACGCCTTCTTGTGGTCGTTGCCTATCTCGATGCCAATGTTGGTGTTGTCGCCGGCATGGGAGTCAATGCCCGCATTGCGCTCAGAAATGACCACTGGTGTGTGGATATAGCCGTCGTTGCGCTGGGCCAGGGCCACCTGCTCAATGAACTTGTCCATCAATGCATCGACCTTGGGGTCTCTGGTCACGGCATAGACAGCAGCACAGGCTTCGAGCCATTTATACATGTCGCCGTCGTGGAAGGGAGGTCCGTGGTGCTTGCCCTTCACCGTACCGGCTGCCACCTCAAAGTTGCGGAAGCCGTTGCTGCCGTGAGCACCTTTCCCGTCGAGGGTTTCCCATGGCGTATTCCATGTGTTCCACATATCCCAGATGGTGGTGTTGCTGAGAACGCCGAAACGGTCGCCCCAGAAACCGCCCGTCCACCTGACACTGCCTAATGGCATATTCTTCATCTTGGCTTGCCGGCTGCTGCTCATGTCGGTCAGTCCTTTTTCCTGGCCTTGTGCGGTCATCCCCAAAGCCAGTGCCAAGCCTATAAACAAAAATATCTTTTTCATTTCTCCACTCTCATTCCTCATTTCTCATTTCCCCCCTACAGTTTCCCTCCTCGTGCTTTTACCCGCTCATACCATTTCTCGCGTTCCTTTGTCAGGTCGTAGCCCCGGCGGGCGAGGTAGTTGTTGATACGGCCTTTGTATTTGCCAAAGACCTCGTGTTTCTTCTTCGAACTCTCGGCATCGATAGCCAGTTCGCGGGCTTCTATGAGCCATGCCATGATCTGTTGCTTCTCATCATCCTTGAGCGATGGAATCATGTCGCACTGGGCTTCGTATGTCACCCTGACCACGTCAAAGGTCATCACGTCCTTCACCTTGTCAATCTCCTGTGGCGTGAGATACATCGACAGGTCGGCGAGGAAGCCATAGTGTGAGCGGTAGAGCCGCGAGTCGCATTGAGCCTCGGCCAGTTTCTTGTCAGCCTTCTTCAGAGAGTCACGCTCGCTGTAGATGTCGTTGAGTTTGAAATAGCGGTTGCAGATGATGTTCAGCACGTTCTGGCCTTGGGGTGTCCAGGTGATGCCCAGTTCGTCTGTGGCTTTCCGGCTTCGGCCAACGATGGTCTTCACATACTGCGGGTCGCGTCCTGCGCTGTCAAGCATAACAGCGGGTGCCGGGTTGCTGTTGAATATTTCCTTCAGAAAGAACACGTTGGCACTGTAGTTCATCTTCACGTTGCGCACCATCGTTGTGTCCCTGCTGCGTTCCACGAACAGCCAGCCGCTCCACCCCATCTCGTCGAGTGTTTTCTTGATTTTTGGCACATCCAGTGTGGCATCGTCACGCAGCCACACACCGTCCGTGTTTGAGGCATGGATGGCACAGATGTTCTTGGCACCTAACGTCTTGATGTCTTTCACTACATCCAGGCCATTTTCCACGATGGTCTGCCATTTGTAGAAGATGGCGATGCCGCTGCTCTTTATCTCTTTCAGCAGTCTCAGGTTGCCCTTGGCATCGAGGGGCGTGTCGATGCCCACACGTTTGCCTCGGGCCATGGCAGCCTCGCCGATATGGTGCAGGCGTTTTACAATCTCGGCACGTTTCACCTTGTCGGCAGACCAGTCGTTGCCACAGCCGCCAAGGGGCAGGAAAGCCACCTTCGTGCCTCCCATCCTGTCCATTGTGTCGAAGCAGTCTTCCGCCAGTGCCATGTAGTTGTCGCGCTTTGTCAGGTCCTGGGCGTAGAAGCCGCTCATGGCCACGGCACCGATCTCAATGTCCAGGCTGTCGGCAACATGCTTGAAGTGTGCAGCCTCTTGGGGGTTGCGCATCTTGTTGTCGAACATCTCCCGCTGCCCCAGGCCGCCCATGTCCATTTCGATGCCGTCGCATCCCATCTGCCTGGCCAGGGTGAACTCGCCTAGTTTCTGCCGCTTGAGGATCATCCAGTCGCATACACCGACCTTATACTGTTGTGCCATCAAAGCCTCTGTTCCACAGATACTGAGAACAGAGGCTATGACCATCATGATGTATTCCTTTCTCATATCATCAACTTTGTGATAAACGCAAATGATTAAACATACCAATGGCTGCCATGATACGTTGCTTCAACTCTTCCCGCTCTTCGCGGGTGAGAGGATAGAACTCTGTTGTTGTTTTCTTGTTGGCCATTGTTCGTCTTTTATTATAGGACGAACAATAAGTTGGTCTGTAACCAACTATCACGCGGAGATTTGCACCTGGCTGGCATATTCTCTCAGCCTGCAGATGCTGCGGTGCATCAGGTTGCGCACGCTCTGGTAGTTGATACCCATGATGCGGCAGATGTCATCATACTTGCGGTGTTCTATATAATAAAGGTTGATGATCTGGCGCTGGCGGGGAGACAACTTCACAAAGAACTGCTGGGCGATTTCCGAGAGCGACTGCCTATGTTCCATCTGCTCACGGTTGTATTCATCGTTTTCTGCCATCACCTGCATGCTGGCGTCGGTAATCTCGCTGTCGCAGAGTTTCGTGTTGAAGCGGAACTCATCGTTGATGCGGTTGCGAAGGGATATATAGAGGTAACTCTCGATGTTGCTGATGGTGCCGAGCCCCTCTTTGCGTGTAAATAATTTCACGAAAACGTCTTGGATACAGTCTTTCAGAGCCTCGCGGTCTGTAATAAAACGTGAACCGAAGGCAAAGAGCCCGTCAATATGCTTGTCATATAGTTTAGAGAAGTCTTCCATCTCTTCTTGTTTTAGTTTCGCAGTAATGTCTACATCGCTGCAAAATTACCAACAATTTTTGAGAAAGACCCCTAAATAATGCTTTTTTTCCTATAAAATTTATCAAAATTAACAAGTTCCGCAAGTGCTCAACGTGCGGTAGTAGGGTCAGGCACTATGGTATGCGCAGCCAGAGGAGTTGTCCCGAAGGCATGTCCTGAGGCGTGAAGGAGCCTTGCAGACGTAAGGATTTCTGGTACGGTTTGATGTCGCCCCGCTTCATGTCGATGGTGAATACCTGATAGTTGCCGGCAGGCACGTCGATGCTGGGCGAGGCTCCCAGAGGAAAGATAATAAAGCCTTTGTCCTTATGTCCTATGGCAACGCAGTCATGGCCTTCTACGGGTGTCATCATACAGACCTCTTTCAGGAAGACGGTCTGCCATTTGTCGGCATCGTTTCCGCCAATAGGGATGTTGGGCAGTGAACCGCCGGCCAAGAGTATGGCCCATCCGTAGTCGGGGTATTGCTGGGCGAAGAAGGTGACGGCCTTGTCCGGGTGGCGGTCGCGCATCTCCCTGACGGCCCGGTAAGCCTCGTTAAAGCCGGTCTTGCCCACCTTCATCTTGCGCATCCACTGCCGTGGGGCCATGCTCTTGCCGCCTTCTGGTGCCCAGAGGCCTTGTGTGTTATAGTGCCAGTAGCGGATGTCGATGATGTCTACCACCTTGCTGAGCACAGGGTCGGCGAGTATGCTGTCCTGCACGTCGCGGGTGCAACTCAGGGCTATCAGCGGGTGGCGGCCGGTCTCGGCCTCCCATTGGGCGATGGTCTCCAACCAGAACTTTGTGAAGTGATAGGGGCCGGTATATTCCGCACTGATAAGGTGCACGACGTTCGACTGGTCTTTCAGTTGGTCAAGACACATACGGATATACTGGCGGTGCAGGGGTTGTAGCACAGGATTCTGTTCGTTGTAGAACTGCTCTGCGAGGAAGATACGCTTGTCGCCGGCGAATGGCACTGGCTCTGGGAATGGGTACTCTCCCTGCTCTCCTGTTGCAGTGGCAGAGTAGTTGATATTGTTTGCCGGGCGCCAGGGGCAGTCCACCCAGTGTGCACCAGCCTCAAGGATGTTATGCTGGAAATAGTGTTGGTTGAAAAGGAGTATCTGCTTGTCGGCGGCTTTAGAGGCAAATTCGCTAAGCCGGCTCCAATACCATTGGTTGGGCTTCGTGAGGTCGTAGCGTGAGAGCCCGTCCCATGCTGTTCCCTGTCCTGAACGGCTGAACGGCTGTTCGTAGAATGGTGCCCATACGTCGCCGTCGGCTCTGCGCACCCGCTCATGGTCGGTGCGGCGCAGGTCGTACCACAGGCCGTAGTTATGGTCGAGCGAGGCATAGTGATGGTCGGCAAGAAACGTCACCACAGAGTCGATACGGTCTGTCCACCCCTTTCCTTCCCTGCCAGGCACAAAACGTGTGATGGCAGGCTTGGCCTCTTTCTCCGCAAAGTTGTCTTTCACCCTGCCGCTCCACCAGGGGATGCTGTATTGGTTGCCAGTGACGAGGCTGCCGTCGGCAGTCAGATGGCCCTCGGTGACAACGTAAGAGGTGAGAGGTGAGGGGTGAGGGGTGAGAGGTGAGGGGTAATCTCTCACCTCTTGCCCCTCACCTCTCACCCCTTCTCGTAAGTCTATCCACTTCTCCATTGTCAGGCGGGGTGTGGTGAGCGATTCCTGCGCCATCTGCATGGCCTGTTCCGCCGTTGGCGAACTGGTGGCATTGGTGTTGCGGGGCAGGATGCAGGGGTCGAAAGGCAGTTTACCCAGGCGTTTCTCCAGTTGGTCGTAGAACAGGCTTCGCGGGCTTACGTGGTCGTTGCTGCTTGTCCATTCGCCATTGCCGGTGAGGGTGCCCCAGCATCCGTGTGCGCTGCTGCGGTTGTCGCTGTCGGGTGAATAGCACTCAATGGTTGAGGCCGTACATTGCCAGAACATGGAGTTGGCTGTGTTCCATCCGGTGCCAAATTGAAACTGTTCGAGATTGGCGAAGCGCAGGTCATGGCCGTCGATATTCACGATGTCGAAGAGCAGCCCTGCCGCCCACGAGCCAATGCTGCCGCTGAATCCCAGCGACTCCTCGCCTTCGCATTGCACGAAGGCATTGGGGCCTGCGGCGCAGAAGCCTGCTGCAAAATCATGGATGCCTTTACGCGAGATACACCGCTGGAAGAGCGTCTGCTGACCGCGTGTCAGAAACACCTGTCTGCGCCAGCCGCCTGTTTCAGAAACGGGCTCCTGGGCTATACAGTCCTCTACGGTGATGCGGCTGCAGTGCTTCTGCAGGTTTACTGCCGAGCCTGCCAGGTGGAAGAAACGGATGCCGCGCACCCAGCAGTCGCGTGCGTTTTCAACGTAGATGCCGTCCCAACAGTGGTCCTCGTCCTTGGGATTGGTTGAGAGGATGGCCGCCTTTAGGGTCATGTTCTCGATGCCGCACTCCGTGATTTCTCCTTCCTCCTTTCTCCTTTTCTCCTTACTCCTTTCTTCTTTCTCCTTTCTCCTTTCTTCTTTTAAGATGTAAGCGCCGCCAAAGGCACGGCTGATTGTCGTTGTGACGGGCGCATCCAGGGTGATGGTATCACCCATGACGGCCGTGACCGTCCTGTCCCAGGTGATGTCGATGTCGGTAGGCTTCCAGCCGGTATAGTCGAGGCCGCCTCCGAAGTCGTTCATTTTCAGACTTTCTATCCACTCTTTGGTGCAAGGGCGCACTATGAGTATGCGTTCGCCTGCTGTCAACTTTCCGCCTTTTGTGGTCAGCACCGTGCTTCCGGCTGCTATTGTATTGTCAGCCACTTGGATGGTGTCCCCGCACCTCGCACCTCGTACCTCGCACCTCGGTTCCAGATATATCATCGCACCTCGGTCTACTCCCTGCTTCAAGAGCGTGGTCTTGCCATGGCCTAAGCCCCGCAGCACGATGCCTGAGGCCGTGATGCGCAATGGCTTGTTGATGGTGAAGATGCCTTCGCCCAGAGCGATAGCCCCCCTATGCCCCTTGGCATCAGCCTTTAGTGTGGCCACATGGTCGATGGCCTGCTGGATGAGGTCAGAGCAGTCGCCAGCCTGCCAGTCTATGCGCACCGTTGTCTTGACATCGGGTATGGCCTGTTCCGAGGCATGATAGCCGCAGGTGGAATAGTCCATAGGGATGTATAGTTGCTTCTTAGGCTTAGGAGCAGCCTGCAGCATGGTACCCATGCACCATGCTGCAGTCAATAGTGTCAGTGTGATGACATTTCTCATTGCTCACTTCTCATTTCTCATTTCTCACTCTGCCAGTGGGTCGAAAGTGCCGGCGGTGCCGTGGCTGTAGTCATGCCATCCCACGTTTTGCAGGAGCGTCGGGTTGGTCTGCATGGCACTCTGTTTGAGTCCGATGAAATAATACTGTGGACGGAAGAGTATGCCAGAGGTCTCGTCGTTGGTGTCGGCGTTCACGTCCTTGCGCTTCAGGTAGGCAGTGTAGAAGTCGGCCAGGTTCATGGCCTCGTTGCTGCCATACTCCTCAGCATCATCGTCGTAGGTGAGGCTCTCGGTAAGTGCCAGTGCACTCGGGCGCTTATCCATCACGGGGTCGGCCTCGTTATTCTGGACGGCATTGGTGCGCGTATAGATGACAATCTCATGGCGGCGCTGCCCGTTGAGCGGTGTGATGCCCAGATAGGTGCATGTGTTGCCGCCGAAGCCTGTGAGATGCCATGACGTGGGCTCGCCCTCGAAGGTCTGTGTGCCGCCGTCGAAGAGCATCCACCGTCGCATATCGTCGAAGGCCTTGCCCTCGTAGGCCAGTTCCACCTGCCGCTCATAGAGTATGGCTGCAATCATCTTTTCGCGAGAGGCGGCAATGTCGGTAGGCAGGCCATAGTTCTTCTCGGCCGTATAGCCCACGCGGGCACGTATCTGCTGCAGGGCTTGCAGGGCCTCGTCCAGATGGCCTGCACCGGCGGCAGCCTCTGCAAAGTCGAGGAGCACCTCGGCGTAGCGCATCCATACCAGTGGTGCTGCGCTCTGCTGGAAGCCTTTCGGCGTGGAGGCGCTGATGCTGAAGCGGTAGAGCGGCGAGGTGCTGAGAGCGCCGTCGTCGCTGCGCTTGCGTATATAGACGGCACTGTTCTTCTGGGCTATCAGGTCGGCGGTGTAGCCGTTGGAGGTGCTGCTCATGCGGTCGGCATCGTCTTGCGAGTCATACCAAGTGTAACTCCACAACTGGTAGTTAGTGCCCGAGCCGCTATACTGGTGGGGATAGTAGGCATAGACATACTTCTTGCCCACGTCGTCGTAACTGTTGAGGTCGTTGCCGTTGGTGTCGAAACGCCACTCCACGCCGGGGAAGGCGAAGGTGCGGTAAAAGCGCGGGTCGCGGTTGAGCCAGAAGCAGAGGGGGTCGTAGGTGATTTGAGATTTGAGATTTGAGAATTGAGAGTTCTGCGGTGGCAGTCCGTCGGCCATGGGGAAGAGGTCTACCATCTCTGCCGTGGGGTGCAGGCCGCCGTTGCCGTTGGCATTGACGGGTCGTAGCGTGTGCTCCCAGCCGTTCCATTTGTCGTAGTTGGCAGTCTCCACCTTGTCGCGGTTGTTGTAGAGCGTGGCCAGCACTGTCTCACCCATGGAGCCGTCGCTGCCGTTGTTGGCCAGGAAGATCTTTGCCCAGTTGAGGGCGTTCTGTGTGCCGCCGTCGGCAGCGTAGGCCAGCCCCACACCACCCTCGTTGAGCAGTTGCAGGGCTTTTTTGTTGGTCTCGTAGGCCGTCTCCCAGCGTGCGGTCTCGTCGGCACGGTTGAAGAGTGGCGAGGCATAGAACAACTCCACACGTCCCTTCAGGGCAGCGGCAGCACCGGCGGTGATGCGCCCGTAGTCGCTGGAGCCCCATGCCTTGGGCAGCATGTCGGCAGCCTTCTGCAGGTCACTGCATATAAAGGCTATGCAGTCCTTGGCACCAGAGCGCGGCACTATCTTGTCGCTGCCGTCGCCATCGCCTATGATGGGGTCTTGCGGATGGTCGATGATGGGCACGCCGCCATAGAGTTTCACGAGCGTCCAGTAGCGGAAGGCACGGAAGAAATAGGCCTGACCCAGCAGTTTGTTGCGCTCCTCCTCGGTCATGTTCTCGTTGCCCTCAAGGTGCTGGATGATGTCGTTGGCGTTGCGGATGTTACCCCAGGGGCTGTCGCTCTTGTTGATGACATAGAAGTAGTCGGTCACGTTGGTATAGTCCAGTTCCTGGTCGGGGTTGGTGAAGTCGGTGAAGCCGCCATACTCCAAGGAAGACTTCGACCACACCTCGGGCGAGCCGGTCGAGGTGTAGTTGTTTTGTCCGGCGGAGCCGTTGCCGCCGCCCTGGCATGCCTGCGGCAGCATCTCGCGGTAGAGGGTGTTCACGCGGTCGAGTGCGCCGGCATAACTGCTATAGACCTTGTCCTCTGAGAAACTGCCGTAGACGGTCATGTCGTCGAGGAAGGAGTCTGAGCAGGAGGTGAGCAAAATTAAAAAATTCAAAAATGAAAAAATTAAAAATGCTCCGCAGCGTTCCTTTCTTATAATAAACTGTCTCATGTCTTCGATTTTTTAATTTTATAATTTTTCAATTTTTTAATTTTAGAACGACACATTCACACCGAAGGTGATCTTCCGCAGGTTAGGATAGCGCCCGTAGGTGCCGCCATAACTGGCCCACGACTTTCCCGGATAGGGGTTGTAGAGGTAGAGTGCGTTCTGCACGGTGAGGTTCAGGCGCACATTGCTTATGCCTACGGGCTTGAGCCACTGCTTTGGCAGGCTGTAGGCCAGCGACACATTCCTCAGGGTTACTTCGGCCGCATTGACGAGCCAGAAACTTGATGCCTGCTCGTTGATGCTGCTGTACTTCATGTTCGGGTAGGCCGCGTCGATGTTGCGTGGCACGGTGACGTTGCCACTGGCATCGTAGATGTCCTCGTAGACAAACATGTCGCTCCAGAAGGAAGGCACGTTCTGGTACTCTATATCGTCGGCCGACTTACGGAAATCGGTCTGCACAATGTTGTAGGCACCCCATGAGGCGGCCAACTGTGCCGTCAGCGAGAGGTCGCGCCACGAGCCGCCGAAGTTCATGGTGAAGCCGTAGGGGTTGTTGGAGAACTTCGACAACTGTATATAGTCGTTCTGATTGATCTTCCCGTCGGGGCCACCGTAGTTGCCCGTGCCGTCGTTGTCGCCATGCACGTCGGCATAGATGAGGGTGCCGGGATGGATGTCGTCGATGGTCTTGCCGAAGTAGGTGGTGATATTGTTCTCGGCAAAGTATTCCTGTATCTCCTGGTAACTGCGGAACATGCCGAGGCACTTCAGGCCCCACACGCCGCGGTCCATGCGCTCGCCCTTGACCATGCTGTCGAACTCAGGCGTGGCGGGGAACGGACCCTCCAGAATCTTGTTGTCGTTCCAGCCGGTGGAGAACTTCACCCAGTAGGTCCAGTCCTTGCCTATCTTGTCGCGCCAGCCCAGGTTTAGTTCCCATCCCCAGTTGTCCACGGCACCGTAGTTCTCGGGCGAGGCCTGCGTGCCCACGGTGGTGGGGAAGAGCGAGGTGCCGGTATAGGTCATGAACATATCGCGGCCACGGTCGTAGTAGTAGTTGAAGTCTACGGAGAGGCGTCCGTCGAGGAAGCGCATGTCGAGACCCACGTTGGTCTTGTAGTTCTTGTCCCAGTGCACGCCGGGGTTGACGCCGCGCGCGGGCATCACCGAGCCTGCTGCTACGGGTGTGTTGGAGGTCGTCTCTCCGAAGACGGCACCCTTGTCGAGGTCGCGGTTGTACTGCTGCCTCCAGAGGAAGGCCACGATGTTGTCACGGCCCAGGTAGCCCCAACTGGCACGTACTTTCAGGAAGTTGACCCAGGGCAGTGCCTGCTGGAACCATTTCTCCTCGCTCAACACCCATCCGGCACTGACACTGGGGAAGTAGCCCCATCGGTTCTCGGGTGCAAACTTCGAGCCGTTGCCGTCGGCACGGAAGAGGAACTCCAGCAGGTACTTGTCGGCGTAGGCGTAGTTCAGGCGGGCCACATGCGAGAGCATGCCGCCCACGCCACGGTTGAACGAGGTGGCCTGGTCGCCTGTTGCCGACTTCGACTGTCCGTCGGTATAACTCACGGGGTCGGTAATCTCGCCCGTCAGGTCTTCCCACTCGTTCTCCGAGCGCTCCAGGGTGTAGAGTGCGCTGACGTCGTGCTTACCCCACTTGCGGGCATACTGCAGGGTGAGGTTCAGTTGGTAGGAGTCGTTGCGCTGCATGGTGCGGCTGAGCAGGCTGCCGTTGTTGAGCGTCAGCGTGGTGAGCGTCGTGGCGTTATACCAGTCGGCAGTGTTCTGTCCGGCCCAGGTGTAGAGGTGCGGATAGTCGGCGTTGCGCTCCTTCAGCATATAGACATCCATAAAGGTCTTCATGGTGTTGCTCTCGGAGTTGTTGATGGTCTTCGAGTAGGAGATGCGGGCGGTGAGTCCCTGCAGCGGCTTGATGAAGCCGAGGTCCAGCGACAGTGCGCCGTTGATGGTCATGTTGTTGGTCCTGTTGCGCACATAGTCGTCGCAGTTTTGCACAGCCTCGAAGTTATAGAGGCGGGCATCGCTCGTAGGTATGGTGTTCTGCATGCCTGAGTAGACCAGCGGATAGCCGTCTACGCTGCTGGGCACGAAGGGCAGGTGGGTCATCAGGTACTTATAGTCGCCGTCGGTGCCGCCGCCCTTGGCAATGATGGCATTGTTCTTCTTGCCGTAGTCGCCGCTCACCTCGAGGGTGGCCTTGACATACTTGCCCACGTTGGTGGTCATGCCGGCGCGGTAGTTCCAGCGGTCGTAGTCCAGTTTGCCGATGTTGCCGTCCTGGTTGTAGTATGCCACATTGGCAAAGTAGGTGGCGTTGTCAGAGCCGCCGCTCACGTTGATGCTGTGGCGGTGGGTCAGCGCGGCACGCCACTCGTCGTCGAGCAGGTCGTAGTTCAGGTTCTTCATCTGCTCCAGTTCGTTCTGCTGGAACAGCACGCGGGCGTTGTCTACATAGTCTTTCGTGGCGGTGCCGGCAGCGGTGACGGCGTTCCAGATGCGACCGTAGTCGTAGGCACTGAGCATCTTCGGGGTGAAGGTGGCGTCGGTCCAACCCAACTGGCCGTTGTAGGAGATGCGCGGTGCACCGGCCTTGCCCTTCTTCGTCTTCACGAGGATGACACCGTAGGCCGAGCGTGCGCCGTAGACGGCGGCGGCAGCGTCCTTCAGCACGGTGATGCTCTCCACCTCGCTGATGTCGAGGTTGTTGAAAGCCGTCTCAGTGGAGATGAAGTCGTCGATGACGTAGAGCGGCGAGGCGTCGGGGTCGCCGCCGTTGGTGGCACCGGGCGTGTTCGCAGTGTTGGCCCCGGCGTTACGTATCTGCAGCGAGGGGCTCTGACCCGGGCGGTAGGCACCGGCACCGCGGCTGACGCTCACGCCGTTGAACTGTCCGGTGAGGGCATCGCCTAACGAACCGACGGAGAGGTCTTTCAGATCCTCTGCCGAGATGGCTTCCACGGCACCCGTCACGTTTTTCATCTTCTGCGTGCCGTAGCCCACGACGACAACCTCGTCGAGGCTCTGGCGGTCTTCCTGCAGTTTCACGGTGCCGCCAGTGGTCTCTACGGCCACATAGCCAACATAACTGACGGTAATCTTCGACTTCTCGGGCACCTCGAGGCGGTAGTTGCCGTCGAAGTTGGTCACGGTGCCTATCTTGGTGCCCTTAACTTGCACGGTGGCGCCGATAACGGGCTCGCCCGTCTCGTCGTAGACCGTGCCGGTGACAACCTTGTTCTGTGCCAGCGCGGACATACTGAACATCGCGCCGAGACAGAGAGTGATGATATGCTTCCTACTCATAATATATGTTATACTTATATGTTTCTAAACACTTAATCTTTTTCTTTTACCACGAATTTATCAAATTACACGAATTGGACGAATTATTACTAATTCCACAAATTACAACTTCGTGATAATTCGTGTAATTCGTTCAATTCGTGGTTAAAAGAATCATTCGTTGTACCAGCGTGGATCTCCCTGTCCGGCCTCCTGCTGTTCGGCGGCAGGAGTGAAATCACTGTTGGCAGGATTGATTTGCGGGTCGTTGGTGAGCCACAGCCCGGGGTTCTTGATGCCCGTCTGCTTGTCGCTGGCATCGGCACCGTCGCGCCAGCAGGTGTTGTTGTTCACGTCCCATTCGGGGTAGTCGCTGTTCTGGCCTTTGTTCAGGCCGGTGAGGAAGTTGGGCTTGCCACAGTCCACGACGATGGTGTTCTTCAGCGTGTAGTGGTGCTGCGTCTGACCGTTGTGGTAGTCGCAGAAGTTCTTGCCATAGGCAATGTTGCAGAGCGTGCAGTTGGTGATGCTGACATAGCGCTGCTCGTCGTCGCCCAGGTCCTTGGGTCGCCCGCCGTGCTGTATGAAGAACACGTCGGTGTGCTCACGCGAATAGACGGTAGAGTTCTTGATGGCGAAGTCGGTGATGAAGCCCGACTTCATATAGACGAAGGCAGCGGTGTTGGCTGTCTCGGCGGTCTTGTCGAGTTCAACGATGCTGTTCGACACGTTGACCACGCGCACGTCGTACTTCGCCGTGTTCGTGGCCACGATGCTGGTGCCCAGTCGGGATATGTTGCAGCCCTGCACCACGACGGGGTCTACGATGAAGTAGTAGTTGGCCGTCTTCGTCGTGGGGTAGCAGTTGAGCAGCGAGTCGGCAGGCTCGTCGCTCAGCGAGATCAGCGGCTTGCTGGTGGCTGCGGCATCGATGTTCAGGTATTTCAGGGTGAAGCCGGCGAAGGTCTCGAAGTAAGAGCCGGCCTCCATGACGATGTTGGCGTAGTTGGCCTTCGACGAGGAGCGCAGCGTCACCTGGTGGCCGCCGAAGTCAATCTTTCCCGACACGGTGTAGGTGCCGCCGGGGGTCAGGTCGTAGCACAGGTGGCTGGTGCTGTCGGCAGGGATGGGGTTGGCCTCGAACCATGCCTTCAGGTCGCCCTCGGGAATCTCGGCGAAGGTGGGCAGGAAGGTGTTGAACTTCAGTTCCGTGGTCTCCTGTGCCTCGCGGTTGTTGTATTTCGCGTTGCCCAGGGTGCGGATGCTGAGGCTGTAGTTGGTGTCCTCCTCGCGGCTGGCGGTCATGCTGCAGCCGTCGATGCTGTCGCTCTTGACAAGTTGCGGGCTGTCGGGGTCGTTAACGTTGTAGAGGGCCACAGAGTAGCCGCCGGCACCATAGACGACGGGCCACGTGATGGTCATCGAACTGCCGTCGGCACTCGACACTACCTTGATGTCGCTAGAGGCGGGCGACTGCAGCGTGGCGTTCTGCACCTTGGGGCTCCATGTCTCGTCGCCATCGTAGTGGTCGGCGCAACTCTGAGTGAGAAGGGGCATGGCACAAAGCAGCATGCCGCTCCCCAGCAGCCAGGCGAGCGAACGGCTGCGGGCAGACGAGCAAAACTCGGGAATGAGGCTCCTCCTTGATTTTTGATTCTTGTTCATAAAGAAAATTAGTTATTAAGTTTATACATGTATAGTCTTATGTCTTTAGGACGCATCACATCGCCATTTGTAACCATCTCTTAGAAAAAAACGGCCGCCGATGCTCACGCACCAGCGGCCGTACTAAAACATTATATAAAAACTTTACTACACGCCCTGCCGCTTTTCCCTCGGCAGGGGTGCTCGGCTGCGGCCGCGGCAGCGCCGGCAAGACGGCGTGCGGCGGCCGTAAAGGGGGTTAGTCCTCGTCGTCCCAGAGGCTGCTGCTGCGGCCGTAAGAAACGTCGGTGCTTGTGTATTCGTCGCCAGGTGCTCCTCCTGTGGCAACACCGCCTTGCGATGCTTCAAGCAGATGCTGTGTGTTGACGACCTTTACAAGAATTGTTTCCGGTGATTGATATATCTTTTTCATAATCTTTGTTCCTTTCTGATTTGTTAATACTTTGCTTTTTCAA